>CAZRJZ010000108.1:3032-5765 GCA_964600465.1 uncultured Rickettsiales bacterium | reverse complement strand
GGAAGGCGATGAAACAGCCGTTGCGATTGTTCCGGTGGCAGCCGGCACCGTGAAGGTGTCGTTTACCGCGCGCAACAGCAAGGGCGAAACGATTTCAGGAGAGCAGGATGTGACCGTAGAGCCGGCTGATGTCGTGATTCCGGTAGCGAAAGGGCTCACGCTGGTGGAAGACGTGGCAATCACTCAATAATTGCAACAACGCCCGTAATGGGTGGAATCATTTTATTTATCCAGTAAAAAATAAGCATCATGCCACAAGGTAAAGTAGTAGCAAAAATCAAGCGCAAAGACGGCTGTATGTATTTTGTGGATGGGAGCGGAGGCGTCCGCGAAATGAAGCGCGGAGGCAAGAAAAAACGTGCCGCGAAGAAGAGCGCAAAAAAGAAAAAGTAACCATGTTTTATCTCGCATTAGTCCTCTTTATTTTCGGCAGCATGTTTGCCTTGCATTGGTTTGCATTGACCCGTAAGCCTTCCGCTACGCCCGCAGCGCAATAAGCTCCAAACAACATGGAGAAGATCCTCGTTGGAGCCCCCGTGCATGTCGGCAAGGAATACTGCTTTGCGCAGTATCTCGATTTGCTTGCCGCGCTTACGTGGCAGAACAAAACCGTTTTTTTAGTAGATACTTCCCCCACGCTGGCGTTTTATGAGCGCTGGCGCAAGGAATGCACCAGGCGCCTGATCCGCTTCGTGCATCAGCCGCCTGCGCCCACCCCGCAGGAAACGGTTGCCCAGGCGTATAACCTGCTCCGGCAGGAGGCGCTGGCAGGCGACTATGCCGCGCTGGCCATCATCGAGCAGGATAATGTGCCCCCCGTCAATTTCCTGGAACGCTTCACTGCGCTGGCGGCAGCTTATGGCGCGCCCATCGTGCTGGCAACCTATTGGGCCACCTATACCGACAGGCAGCAGGAAAAAAAGCCGCGCCTGCTGCTCTCCGGGCTCACGGAGGCCGACAGCCTGCAGGACCGCGTGCTGGAGCCGCTGGAGAGCTTCGGCATCCTGGACGGCACCGCCAAGCCTGTCTATGGCGGCAGCTTCGGCACCTGTCTGATTACCAGCCCGGTGCTGCAGCAAATCCTATTCAAAGGCGATCAGGTATACCCGGACAGCTTTTTCTTTGGCAGCGCCCGCGAGTGCAACTTCCAGGTGCTGCTGGACAGCTCCATGGTGGTGCCGCATGTGAATGAAGAGTATCTTTACCGGCATCAATCGTAATTTTTTTTGAACCCGGAAGCGGCAGACCTCCACAAAATAAACGGATCTCTGCCGCCTGAGTACCGCTTGATAATGCTAATCCTATAATGCGAATACATGGCGAGCGCAATCACCAACAAAATAAAGATTACGCTTACTGCAGCATTCAGCATCCCCAAATCAGCGCCCAGCTCCTTTTCTTATCAGTTTGATTATCACGTCTGCATTGAAAACGGCTCGAAGCAGGCAGTGAAAGTGCTGAAGCGCTGCTGGACCCTGTTTGATAGTGTCGGGGAATTCCGCGAAGTGGAAGGGCTCGGCATCAAAGGCGAACAGCCGGTGATCCGTCCGGGCGGCAAGTTTGAGTATGACAGCACTACGGAATTTTTCAGCGAGATGGGGCAGATGCACGGATGGTATGAGCTGCAAAACACCGTCACCGGCAAGCTGTTTAAAGCAACCATCCCCAAAATTTTTCTGGAAGCTCCGCTCAAGCGGAATTAAAAATTTCGTTAAAAAAAGAAATCCACATTTCCACACATCGGGGCGTTTATTGCCCTCATTGGGAAAAATTAAAAGTTTCAAATTTACTATACAGTTTTTTTAACTGCTGTGGATAAAAAAAAACCACACACAAGCGCGCTCTCTTCATATTTGTCGGACTAAAAAATCCCGCTGCTGCTCATGCGTTATTTCGACAGTTCCCGCATTGATAGCTCTGAAAAATCCAGGGAATACATCCGCACCCGCTACCGCGAACTCGTCAAGCAATACCACCCCGACCGCAAGCAAGGTAATGAAGCCATCATGGCGCAGATTAATCTGGAATACCAGATTGCGCAGCAGGGGCTGGACATCGCCCGCATCGTTGCCGATAAGCAACTGCAGAAGCCGGTGTTTCATTTTCTCGTGCTGGTAGGCGCCTATTCCATGCTGACATTTTGCGTGGGGCAGCCCACCACTCCGCCCAAAGTGATTTTCCTGCTGCAGGAGCTCGTGAAGCGCCAGCGTGCAAAAATCAGCCCAAACAATTCCACTAAAAATCCATCTTCCTATGCTTACGCTTCTCACCACGATCCCGCTTGACCCCAAAGGACCGAAACGCCTGCACGCTGCGCTGCACCAGCTTGCTCCGGAGGTGATTTTACTCCAGCATACCAAATCCATCTCAGACGAGCTGCGCGCCCGCGCGTTTCCCGAGAGCATCAAAGCATTTTTTGCGGAGCATCAGCTGACAGGGGAAGATTACACCGTGACCACGGCAGAAGCCTATTGCGCAGCGCAGCAGATTCCGCTGGTTTATGCCGGCAAGGCAAAAGGACCCGCCCCGGAGGATGGCATTCTCAGCACCGCAGAAATGGAAGCCCTGCAGGAAGTGGTGCGCCAGCAACAGATGTCCATGGGGCAGATTTTGGAAATGCAGTACAGCGTGACCAAAGAAATGCTGCCCATGATTTTACAGTCGCTGGCCGGACAACTGCAGGAATTAGACAGGCTGTATCTGGCGCCCGAAGCGGCACAAGACCTGACAGCT
>CAZRJZ010000108.1:0-3022 GCA_964600465.1 uncultured Rickettsiales bacterium | reverse complement strand
CGACGACAAGGCCTCGCTGGCCCCGCCACGCCGTTTTACGCTGGAAGAAGCGCTGGCAGACCTGCAACCGGAAGTAAAAAAAATAAATGCCTTTGCCTCTTAATCTTTAACTCATGACAGACGAGAATAAACAAGACCTCATGACGCCTGCGCGCTTCAATGGGCTGCCCACGCTGGAGAAGGCGAAGTACCTGCGCAAACATGCGGAGTACATCACCGGGCGCAATTCCTATGACCGCTACCTCACCAAGATTTACCTGTTGAGCGACTTCTTCGTGGAGATGATTTTTGATATCAAGCTGGAGGAGACGGTGGAAGATATCCGCGCGGTGGAGCCCGCGCAGGAAGATACGTATCTGCAGAAAGTGCGCGCGCAGAAGCTGCACCGCCCCTATACGGCCAGACCCGCGCTGGATTTTTTCGAGGAAGAGCGTAGGGCGTCTCCGGGTGCCATTGCAGGCGATGGCTGCTGGCGCATTCACAAGCATGTGCGCATCCCGCAGCTCTGCCAGCCACAATTATATGACTTTAAGTTTAACTAACGCTTTTCATCACCTATAAACCCATTTTCATGAAAAAATTTCTGTTTATCATCACAGAGCCAAAAGGCTGCAAAAACGGAAAGTTCAATTACTCCTTGTGCAACAAGCGCGCAGGCAAGTGGAACAAGATTCAAAGCTCGGACGGGCAGGGCTTTGAAAATATATCCGATTGCCGCAAGGTAGCCCGGAATAACAACCCGGCCAGCGCCACGGTGAAGGAGGTCACCCGCAAGGAATTCAACGCGCTGTTTAAATCCTAATGCCATGACACACTTTTGGATTTGGCTCGCAGGTGCAATCGTAGTGTACCTCGTGGCGAAAATCAGTAAGGACGGGCATCTTTCCGTTTGGGAAGACATCTTCCTGATGTGGATGTTTATCGTGCTCTCGTGGGCAGCGGTGCTGCTCATTGCCGGCATGAAGCTGTTTGAGCACATCACGATGCGCTATAACTTGGGGCAGCCGCCACGGTGGATTCAACGGCTGTTCTGACGTATGAAGCAGCTGACGGCATCCCAACGGTTTCAGGTAGCAACCTTTACGCCCCGGCAAAAGCTGGAGGCGCTGAAGGGATGCTCCTTTCCCTCAACGGGATTTGCCCAGGCCAGCGAGTTTGTAAGCAACCTGCTGCAGAAGCTCGCCATCGAGGGCGACCAGTTGCAGCTGTCTCCGAAGCAGCACGGTTATTTAGACCTGCTGTTCTGGCAATACCGCCACCAGCACAACCGCCTGCGCATCGAGCAGGCGAAGCTGCCGGTAACAGAGCTGCCGCTGGACAGAGACGGAACACAGCAGACGCTGGGGAGCGGACATCAGGGGAATATTGAACGGATTATCAATAAGGATTTGTAAGACAGAGCTACAATAGAGAAACGAATGCCATTCGCAAAAAGAAAAAGAATCCGGCTGCCGCTGGCCAGCAGCGGAGCGCACAGGTATCTGAAGATTGTGCGCACCCCGCCTAAAAAACAGGGGCTGACGAAGACCGTGCGCGACCGGCTGCGGAAAAAGCAGCCTACCTTCATGGATGCAGATGCGTGTGCCATTGGCGTGCTGTGCATCAGCCTCTTCCGGAAGCTGTACCGGCAGGAGCCCGGCAAGCGCCTGGAGCAGGGGCAGGAAGTGTTTGCCTATCCGGGCAAGTTTATCCGCGCGATGGACGGGCTCATCTTTAACTATTTCAGGCGGAAGAAGAGCAACGGAGCGAAGCTGACAGAAAAATATCTGCGATGAAACTGGGCAAGCGGCAACAGGAAATCATGAACATCATCCACAAGGGCGGGGTGATCCTGGCACTGAAGTGCGCAGGCGGATTTACGTACCAGGCAGTAACCAACCACGCCAAGTTCGGGCTGCATCCCGGCACGGTGCGGTCGCTGATCGGCAAAGGGCTGCTGCAGCAGATACAAAAGCAGGATATGCTGATTTTTAAAGGGGTAGCAGAGCCGGTGCAGCCTGTGGCAAAGTTTATCTGCAGCTGCAAGCGCGAGTTTGCGCACATTGAGAATTTAGTGAAGCATTACGAAACAGAGCATCCATGATTTACGACCCGAAACAACGGAAGGACAGCGTGATCAGGCAGGTGCAGAACCAGTTTGCCGGGGCAGGCATGTGCCGGCAGCCTGTATTGCCACCGCCAGCCCCACCCCTGAGCAGGCGGAGCGGAGGGGGCAGCGCGGGCACCCCGAAGCCCAAGGGCATCTTTACCTATACGGTGACGGATGCGGAGAACTGGCAGGATGATTCGCACAGACAGGAGTATTTGCGCCTGCGCCTGCTGCGGGGCAGGCTTCAGCGACTTGCTTATTTCAAGACTACCGAAACAGCGCAGCTGGGCGAAGCGCTGGTGCAGGAAATTTTGGAGCGCGACCCGGAGGAATACCTGGTGCTGCTGGAATGGAGCCCTGCAAGGACGCATGAATACATCCAGAAAATCTTAAAGAGCAGGCCAGGGAGAAAAAGCAGGCCGGTCATCGGACTTAGTTTTCAGCGCACCTTCCGCAAGCCGCAGATTGACGGCAAGGTCTTCCTGCTGGAAGGAAAATATTATCGCATCATCAACAAAGCAGCATAACAACTTTAAATAAATTTCATCATGGGCGCAAAAAAGAAACCGACAAAGAAGAAAAAACACCTGAAGAAAAAGGGTGCAGTCACCATCAAGAAAAATACGAAAGGACAGGTCGTGAAGATGACCAGGCAGGCTGTCCGATACGGAGGCTGCACCACCGTGCAGACGCACATCCGCGTGCTGCAGGATGCAGTAAAGTCTGATTCAAGAAGCGAGGGGTGAAACCCGGGCGGGCAGCGCTGAGGTTAAGACAGCGCTGCCCGTTTTTTTTATTAACTCATTAATTCAAGCATAACAGCATATTTATGTCCGCAGTACAACACCAACTTCAGGAGAGCGTCTATTACCGCATCGGCTATGGCGCTACGTTTAAAAATCTCGATGCCCACATCAGCCAGTGGAACGCCAG
>CAZRJZ010000107.1:723-5770 GCA_964600465.1 uncultured Rickettsiales bacterium | reverse complement strand
CACCGGCGGCGGGAATCTGGTTGACGGCACGGATGCGATACGGTTTGACGGGGTTGCATCGGGTGAGAAATCAGGCGCTTCGGTGGCTTCCGGGGACTTTAACGGTGATGGTAAGACGGATATGATTATCGGCGCTTCCACCGGCAATAGTAATGCGGGATATGTGTATGTGGTCTACGGCGGCGCTGCGCGTAAAGGCGGTACGGCCTGGGCGTCTACGCAGACGCTTGCCACCGGCGGCGGGAATCTGGTTGACGGCACGGATGCGATACGGTTTGACGGGGTTACCGCCAATGATTATGCAGGCTCTTCTCTCGCCCTAGGGGACATAGATGGTAATGGAAAAACGGATCTTCTTATCGGCGCTGCCGGCGCCAACAGTCTTGCGGGATACGCTTATGGTGTGTTCGGCCGTCCGGTGGGCTGGTCATCCACGCAAATTTTAAGTATTATTCAATAGACCCCTACAAGAACTCCTCTATGGTTTGCAGGCAGTTTTGCAAGCTTCCCTGATAATGACGTTTTCATGAGACTTCGCACATTCACCGCTCCTGATATGCCGGCTGCCATGAAAATGGTGCGTGATGCTATGGGGGATGATGCGGTGATTGTTTCTACCCATACGGACAAGGCCACAAAGCAGGTACGCATTACTGCCGCGCATGAGCCGGAGCCATTTGCGCCGCTTCCTTCTGCGCATAAGCGTGCGCAGCTGGATGCCTGGCTTGAGTCGTTGGAGTCGACGCTGCGTTTTCATGGAATGCCGGTGGCGATTATCCGCAAGCTCTTAGCCTCAGCGCAATTGCCGCAAATTGATTCCATGCTGACATTGCAAAAGCTTGCCGCCACGGCTTCCAGGAGCGCTATCGAAGTGCGTTTACTTGCGCATATTTTGCATGACTGCTTTCATTTCTCCGATGAGCCGCTTGTCAGGCCCGGGGCAAAATTAATGATGATCGGATTGCCGGGCGTAGGAAAAACCCTTAGCATTGCCAAGCTTGCAACCCGGTGCCATGTCGCCGGAATGCAATTGGCGGTGGTCACGTGCGATACCAGGCGCGCCGGCGGCGTTGAACAGCTGGCGGCCTTTACGGATATTCTTGGTATTCCGCTGGAGGTGGTAGAAACGGCGCAGGACTTATCCGCAATTATCTACCGCTTGCCTGCGGCATGCCTAACGCTTATCGATACTGCGGGGTGTAACCCATTCGTTGAGCAGGAGCTGGCGGAGATGAAGTCCTTCGTTCACTTGCCGGATATTGAGCCATTGCTTGCTGTATCGGCCGGTATGGATAGTGAAGAGGCGATGGATATTGCGCGCTGTTTTGCATTTCCCACGTTACGACGTATACTGGTAACCCGTGCAGATACGGCGCGCAGATTCGGCAGTGTGCTGGCCGCTGCTGATGCTTCCGGTTTGGCATTTAGCCATTTTTCCGGGAGTCATAAAGTGACGGATGAACTCAGCGCGCTTGACGCTACCGCACTGGCGCAAATGTTGCTACAACATAAACATAATAAAGAATAGCATGCCTTTGGAGAATATCATGACAGCACTCAAAGCGCCTAATATCATCGCTATCGCTTCCGGTAAAGGAGGCGTGGGGAAGACCTGGCTTTCCATTACGCTGGCGCATTTAATGGCGCGATCGGGCCGCCGTGTTTTGTTGTTTGACGGGGATATCGGGCTTGCCAATGTCGATGTGCAGCTGGGTATTAATGTCTCGCGGGATTTAGGGAACGTCATTCACGGTAAAGCCCACCTGCGCGAAGTGATCACGCCTTACGAGCAGGGCCGGTTTGATGTCATTGCGGGCAGATCCGGTTCGGCAAGCCTGGCCTCGGTGCCTATTAGCATTTTAGAAGGCATTGCGCAGGAGTTGCGCGACTTGCAGAAAGACTATGATGCTATTCTTATCGATCTCGGGGCCGGTGTGGAAACGCATGTGCGTTTTCTAGCGTCGATTGCTTCCCGGTGCGCAGTGGTAGTGACCGATGAGCCAACCTCCATTACAGACGCATATGCCTTTATCAAAATTTGTTTAGGCGGCGGCAATGCGCCGGAAATCCAGATTGTTGTAAATCAAGCCGCCACGCAGAAAGAAGGCGAGAACACCTGGGCGTTGCTCAATAAAACCTGCACGAGTTTTCTGCAAATTTCGCCGCCCTTGCTTGGCGTTATTCGTAAAGACAATAAAGTACGCGACGCTATCCGCCATCAGGCGTCGATTGTGACGCGTGCGCCGCATGCAACGGCTGCAACGGACGCCGCCACGATTGCCATTAAGTTATTACAAAGGTAAAAATCAAAGCCCTTTCCCTTCCAGGGAGCAGGAAATTTATAATTCCATTTAGGCTGATTTTTTATGTTTGAGATACGCCTGATACCGTTTACGGCCAACAACTTCAGCGTAGCGAACGTTCCCGCAAGCACGCCTGCGCAGACGGCCACGGATGTCCCGCCTTCTCTGGCAGTGCTTCCGGTTGGAACCCTGCTTAAAGGGTTTGTGCTTAATCGTGATGCGGACGGCAATCCTGTTTTACGCACGCCGCAAGGCGATTTTTTGCTCCAAAGCAAGTTGTTTCTGCGTATCGGCAGTGAAGTGACCGTACAAGTGGATGCATCGGGGAGGAATTTCCGCGCGCATCTTGTCTCGGTTGATGGCCATACTCCAGGGCAAATCGCGTTGCAGGATGCGGCTGCGGAAATTGAAGATTCCGTATTTCGCTCACCGCTGACCAATGCTTCAAGTCAGCGCGGTATCCAGACGGCAGGCAGCGGAGAAATTGGCGCAGCTTCTACAGGCACAGCTAAACCGGTATTGAGCGGCACTGTGTTGCTTCCTTCCGCATTATTGGCGCAAGCCAGCGCCGGGCGTATTGCCGTGGCGGGATTACCGCTTGATCTAACGGTGGTGGAAACATTGCTGCCACCTGTGACAACCCAACCGCTTAAAAGATCGCTTACCTCCTCCAGTTCAGGGGCTGCGGATCTGGGGGAAACAGACGGAGAGCCGATCCTTCCTGCAAGCGATGAGGGGATGGCGCATGAGCCTGTTTCTGCAGGGGGGAAATATGCCGCTTATGGAAAGCCGGTTTTTCAGGCGCCGGGCTTCGCCAATTCCGGTGCCGCATTGCAGGCGCAGGTTCAGGAATTGCCAGTGGAGGCGATTCAGGCGTTTGTTCAATCATCGGGTAAGGAGCCTTTATCGTTCCTGGCGAGCGTATTGGGGCAGGAGCCTACCGGAGAACCGCTGCTGCAAAGCCCCCTTGGGTTGCTGCGCTTAAATGCGCCGGCATTGCCGGTTGGCATGCAACTGCGGCTTTCGGCGGTGCTCGGCAAGATGGCGGATGATTTATCCGGGCAGTCGGCGCTTTTAGTCTCGCTCGCTGCCGGAAGCTGGCCGATGTTTCAGACGTTGATTAATGCGTTGGGCGAGGATGCGGATGCCGATATGAAGGCGTTGCTTTCTTCCATCCTTTTTTCTGGCAGCAGCGTGCCGGATGCAGCAGAAGGTCAGGCAGAGGAATCCAGTCAGAAGAATTCTGTATCCCCAGGCTTCGGCAGCCACCTGCTTGCATTTTTTAGCGCGGTTAAAAGTGGCGATATCAGGCAATTTTTAAGTCCGCGCTTCATTCAGAAATTGGAAGCGCGAGGGTTTCATGGTTTCCTACAGGCGTTGACGCAGGATTTCGCTCAGTTGCATCAGGCGTATCTGGATTCTTTGCCGCAGACCTGGCAATCGTTCTATTTTCCGATTATGGAGGGAGGGGAATTGCAGATGGCGCGCTTCTTTTTCCGAAGGGGAAAAAAGCAGTCTTCGGTCGATCCGGAAAGTCCACCGCAGGATTACGCGCGTTTTGTGGTGGAGTTATCGCCTTCGGCGCTGGGAGAGATGCAAATGGACGGCCTGGTGCACTGGCAGGAAGGTGAAGCGCACAATACGCGCTTTGACCTGATTATCCGCACACACGCGCCTTTGCCGCCGG
This sequence comes from uncultured Rickettsiales bacterium, assembly GCA_964600465.1. Lineage (GTDB taxonomy): Bacteria > Pseudomonadota > Alphaproteobacteria > Rickettsiales > SXRF01 > CAYMDD01. The sequence continues at coordinate 1,780 of CAZRJZ010000107.1, read as the reverse complement.
AAGCGTATCAGGAGATCATGGCCATTTACCATAATACCGGCGAATTAACCGGCTACCGGGGAAGGTTGCAATTCCAGGTGGGGCCGGATTTTCCCGTGCATCCGCTGGAGGATTCCGAAGGCGGACATGGGGAGGTGCTGGCGTAAAAACCTGCTTTTCCGGCAAACTGGGCTTCCAGCCTCGATTTGCATAGTCCTACAACACATAATACCACTTCTCGATCAATACATCGAGAAATGGTATTCAAAACCGTCGCCGAAAGCGGCGGTTTTGCGCGGCGCAGCCAGCGTAACGCAATCAATATATTGATTGCGAATTAGTATAACGTTTAATGAGCGATAGCCTGAAGTTCCCTCTCCCAAAGGGAGAGGGTTAGGGTGAGGGCTTCAACAGCGCCTTCGCAATCGCTATGGACACGCAACGCGGAAGGCGCTCGCCTGTTTTAGGCTTTGGCTTGCAAAATCCGCTCCGCCACCCACTTACCAAATGGCAGACTGCATGTAAACGCAGGAGAAACCGCATTGAGCACATGTGTGGAATAGCGATCTCCTTCCACCACAAAATCCTGCACCAGCGTGAGTGTTGATTTATGCAGCAATTGTGCGCGAATGCCGGGCGTGCTCCAGGCGGAAAACTTTTCCATCTCCACATTGCGCACCATTTTAGCTGCGAGAGACACAAGATACGATTTGCGATATTTTTTTACCTCTTCAAACGCAAGATCTCTGAATCCGAACGCATTGCCAATGAAAAGCCTGGCCTGCCAGTTAAAAATATCCGCCATTTCACCAGCACTAAACCCACTCAAGCCCTTATAATTCGTTCGCCAAAGCGCCGGAATCGCCGTGGGGCCGATTTTCACGTGTCCGTCTACGGTGCATGTGAAATGAACCCCTAAGAATGGATTTTTTAAATTCGGCACCGGATAAATGTGTGTCCTCAGTGGCATGTCCGCGCCAGTGTATTTAAGGTAAATCCCCTTAAACGGCATAATGGTATAAGCCTGGCCAAAATCAAAATCCTTGGCAATTTTGTCCGCATAAAGACCGGCGCAGTT
>CAZRJZ010000107.1:0-713 GCA_964600465.1 uncultured Rickettsiales bacterium | reverse complement strand
CAGTTTACAATATGCCCTGCCTCAAAAATCTCTTCCCCCGCCTGCACACGATTAGCGGAAATCCGCCTCACATACCCACAACCGCTGCGAATATCCACACCGGAGGCGCGCAACGCATCGCGCAGATGAAAAGATACCTGCTTCGGATCTACGGTGGAAGTATCCGGGGAATAAAGCGCACATTCCTGCGTGACCGCATGAGGTTCAATACGCCGAGCATCGGCCTCGCTTAAAATTTCCGTACGCACGCCGTTAGCATCGCCCCGGCGCTTTAACTCATGCAACCCGGCAATCTCCGCCGTGCTTTGCGCCACCACCAGCTTGCCACATGGATTAAGCGGCAGCCCATGTTCCTGGCAATAGGCCTGCATGGCGCGGCTACCATCCCGGCAGAAGTGGGCCTTTAGAGAATCCGCCGGATAATAAAACCCCGCATGCAACACACCGCTGTTGCGCCCGGAGCCGTGCTGCGCAACCTCGCGCTCTTTTTCTATAATGCAAATACGCGCCTGTGGATGACTTTCCTGCAATGCTTTTGCAACAGAAAGCCCCACAATGCCCCCGCCAATGATTAAAAAATCCGGATGTTGAGTACTGTAAGTGGGCATAGACTAAAAAACGCCTCTTATGGAAATTCATACCCACTTCCGATACCACGCCCTCGCAAGAGCGCAAGTAAATCGTGGAAAATTAATAGACTTCTTCGCCGCACC
>CAZRJZ010000106.1:0-5781 GCA_964600465.1 uncultured Rickettsiales bacterium | reverse complement strand
TTAATTTGGCTCAATGCTGACGAGTATAAAAATGCAAGTTAAGAACATTTCCGGAAAACCGCAATCGGTGGACCTGTTCAACGCGCTGGAGAACCAGCTGCCCGGCAGCGCAGTCACGATTTCGGTGTTTGGCGGCTACCAGGCGCTGCTCAATGAAATCAAGCAAGGGAAATCGTGCATAGACAATATTCATTTCTATTCGAGCACGGAGGCGCAGATGCACCAGGCGCTGAATATCGGGAGTGCCGACAGCAGCGGGGCAAGTGAAAACTATTCCGTAGTGCCGGTGCAATACACAAATGCTTCAAACCCGAATAACAAAGTGGTGGACATCCCGGTGAAGCTGAACCTGGGCAAGCAGACGCTGACTACCACGCTGGAGCCGGATGCCGACATCAGCCTTACGCTCTCCAAGTGCCGGAGCAAGTTTGCAAATTTTATGGTGACTCTGCTGCGCAACAAAATCCGGAAGAATCCCTTCCGGTGCACGAGCTGCTAATCAAGATAAAACGGCTTGATGTTCGCGTGGATGAATCTGCCGCGCTTTTGTAATGCTTCCAGCATGTGAATACGGGCGTAGCGGAACATGCCCAAGGCGGTATTGATGCTGATTTGCTTCCTCTTTGCAATTTTTTCAAACTGTAATCCTTCATAGATACGCAGCTGCACCACTTCCTTCTGGTCAGGGTCGGTGAGCGACTCTACCAGATAGTCACAGATGGCTTTCATCTCCGCATGTTCCTCACCGGAAATGAATTCTTCCAGTTTATTCTCGTCCGGGTCTTGAAATATATCCTTCAGGCTGATGCCCTCTCCCTCGCTAAATTCCTTATCCATGCTGGTTGTGGGCATCCGCTTTTTCTTCCGGTAGTCGTCAATGAGCATATTCCGCACGACAAACACCATCCACGAAGCAAATTCTTTTTCCCCACCGACAAACTGCTTGTTGCGATAGGCTTCCAGCGCCTTAATAGATGCCTGTTGAAACAACTCCTTTGCATAGGTGTAGTCGAATGTCCTGAAATACAGGAAGTCCATGATGCCCGGCTTCACCCGCTTGAGGAAGGCTGTAAATTCAGCATCGGTATAGGCAAGAGGCATGGCATCCATAAATAGCGCTTAGTAAATCGGACGCCTGATGCTGTTACGGTGGTTATAGATTTCTTCCAGCAAAGTGAGATATTCCTTGTAAGTGTGCTTTTTTACGAGCTTTTCTTTTTCCTTGGTGCATTTGGCCAGCAGCACGTCCATCTCGCATTTATCGCCATCCATCAGCTTGATAATCGCCTCAATGAACTGCCGGGTATAGTGCTCTTTGAAAAAGGAAAACTTCAATACCTCTTCTACAATCTTATTTGCGCGCTCCTGATGCTCCACTTTAAAATTTCCATTCCTGAAACTTTCCAGATGGCCGCCTCCGGTTGCTATCTTCCCTGTCATCAGCAGTGCGATGCAGTCTGTGAGCCCGAACGGATATTTTTTCTCAAACCGGTTGAGCGCGATGTAATGCTCATTCTTTTGCTCGACATAACAGTGCATAAAATCGTCATTGCGCCACTTGTCCGTATTGCTGTTGATTTTGGCAATTTCCCGCACGCTCATCTCGCTGGTGACGATATACCACACCCAGCTTTTTAGTGTTTTCGCCACATGAAAGCGGTGCTGCCCGTCAATAATTTGCATCTCTTCATTGACGATGATCGGGCAATACTTCAGTACATCCAGCCCTTCGTCAATGTCCTTCATGATTTTTTTCACCTTGCGGTCGCTGATGTTACGGTTTCCGTTGATGAACGAAAAGCGGTTGTACTCTTTGGTAAAATACACCTTTACAGAGCTTTCTGTATGCTTTTGTGCAGGTTTGACGAGTTTTTGTCTGTCTTGTTTTGCAATGAGTTCTGAGGTAGCCATAGGGATTTTTTATTGAATGAAAGATTATTTTTTTCTGCGTTTCCGGTGCTGCTCGAACCGCTTCCACCATTGTTGTTTAGTGACCAGCGTTGGTTGCGGCAGCTTTTCCATCTTGTTAACGGCCAGCTCAATTCTTTTCAGCTCGCGCATTTCCCGCACCTGCTGCTGCGTATCCACGACCACGATGCCTGCCAGGCCGGCCCGCTCGGTGCGGGCTACCGCCTGCATGATACTTAACCCGGCATGACCGGAACCGATGATATGGGCGATCTTGAGCGTTCTCATTTTACTTGGTACTGAAACAAGTCACCAAACTGCGCCTGCACCTGCTCAATTACCTCTTTCCGCTCGCGGATGAGCACCGTTTTTCCGGAGCGGGCGAGCTTCACCGCCAGCAGCAGCTGCTGGCTCTCATCGAGCATCACCGTGCCGGGCTTATACGTCACGCTCTCGAACACAAACCCGCCCTGGTATTCTTTGGTCACCATACCGCCTAATCCGGCAAGATGCTGCCGGAACATAAACTCCAGGTGGTCGGCATTGCTCTGGTCCGTGGCTGCACTAAGATGAAGCGTCATTCGCCACTGGTCTTCCGCAAAGAAGCGCAGCGCGCGGTTGTCGCGCGGGAAGCAGGGGCCGCCAAATCCGAAGCCGTATTGTAAACACCTGCTGCCGATGCGCTGGTCGGCCCCGATGGCGCTGAGAATTTTCTCCGGCTGCGCCCCTGCCTTGGTCGCCAGGTCACCGATGGCGTTGGCAAAGGCAATCTTGCTGGTGATGAAGCAGTTGGTGGCGAGCTTGGTGATCTCCGCGCTGAGGCGGCTCATCCGGCACACGGCAGGCGTGCTCTCCACGATGCGGTCCATGATGCCGAGATACACCTCACCGCTTTCGGTATCTGCCTCGCCCACGAGCAGCTGGTCGGGGTAGCGCTGGTTGCGGATGATGCTGCCCTGCGCGATGAACTCGGGCGTATAGCTGAGCGTGTAGCCGTGCGGCTCAATATATGCGGCCAGCTCGTCACAGTAGCCGGGCATCGTAGTGCACACCACGTAAATAAACTTCCGGTGGTGCTGTATTTTATTCAGGTGACGGAGCTGCGTGATCACCTGCTGCAGCTGGGCATGGTCATAGCCATCGGGCGCGGTGGGGGTCGCCACCGCGATAAAGAGCACGTCCGGCTCTTCAAACACGTTGCCGCGCTGCTCTTTCTTCTGCCCCTCTTCCAGATAATCTGTTTTATCATTCGGGTTCTTGCTGATGCCGTTGATGACGCTGAGCTCCGTGGTGGCATAGAAATTTTTCGCCTGCTGCAGCAGCTCATTCACTTCCGGCTCCGGACTGATGAGCGTCTTCGTATTAATCTTGTGGCAGTAGGTGGCAGAGACGTCAATCCCGATGACGTTATAGCCGGTCTTTTCAAGTTGTAAAGCCAGGCACAGCCCGAGCTTGCCGATGCCGATGACTGCGATTGTTTTTTTACGTGATTGCTGATTAAGAGACATGCGCTGAATTGATGTGGAAAATAATTCTGACAAATTTGATAGAAAGGATTGAATTTTGATAAATAATTTTCCACAATGCGCACATTTTCTTTGCTGCTCGTTTCTTTTTTTACACTCCTGCTTGCCTATGCCTGCACCACGCAGGAAGAATGCGAGGCACTGATAGGAGATTATCATTATGAAGTGCTGCTGCTGGATACGCTGGGGCTGCCACAGGAAAGGCGCTGGGCTGATACCTATTACCAGGTGGCCGGTGACAGCCTGCTCACTTTTGTCACTAATCACTGCGACAAGGGCAAGCTGAAAAAAGAAGTCTGGCAATGGCACCCGGACCGCTGCACGATTGAGAAGCTGCGCTAATTGTATTTTCCTTTGAAAAATTGCACCAAAAATTCCAAGCTCACTTTTAATCCCAAAACAAATACTTGGGCAGTAGTGCAGAAGAAAACAGCGATGTGCGAAAGCCGTAAATTCCCGCGCATGAATTCCGCCAAGCTCAATCTGCTTGCTGTGAAGCGTTTTTTCGAACGGCTCACCTACGCAGAGATTGATGCCGCATTTCCTTCCCGACACGCCTTAAAACAAGCACATGAAAACAAATCTCATCCAGTTCGCAAAAAATAAATATTCGCAGTTTGGCGAAGACGGGATGCTGGAGCACCTGCTGCAGCGTCTCGGCATCAGCACCGGCTTTTGCGTAGAATTTGGCGCGGGCGATGGCATCAGCTGCAGCAATACGAAAGCGCTGCGCGATGCAGGGTGGGACAGTATCCTGATTGAAGCAGACAAAAAATTATTTGAACGCATTGACCAGTCAACTTGCCCCTGCATCATCCGGGAGAAAGTAACGCCTGCAGGCAACGCTTCGATTGACAGCATCCTGCAGCGGTGGGCATTTGAAAAGCCGGTGGACTTCATGAGCATTGATGTGGACGGAGACGACTATTATATTTTCGAGCAGATGCAGACACGGCCAAAAATCGTGTGCATTGAATTCAACTGCTCGGTGCCACCTCATCTTGCCTTAGTGGGAGAGCAGGGCGGCTGCTTTGGCGCCAGTGCGCGGGCGCTGCAGCTCCTGGCAGAAAAGAAAGGCTATTTCCTGATCGGCATCACCACCACCAACGCTTTTTTCATTGACAATCAATTCAGGGAACACTTCTTCACCAAGCGCGCAGTGATTGAAACGTGTGACTATGTAAATGACCTGCCTACGCTGATGCAGGACCGCACGTTTGCCTATGTGGTGACGGATTATAAGGGGCGTGGTCACCTCACCAGCGGCAGCGAACATACCTACTGGGGCTGGGGCGGCCTCAAGAACCCGGTGCAGGAGCAGATTCGGGAGCTGCGTGCTCCAGCTTAACCACTTCCCTGTTGCCCGACCCGTTTTGAATCAATGCAGGTATTACTTTTCTTAACCCGGTAGAAGCATATTTCATCGTCCACTTGCGGGTAGGCGAGTGCTGGTACGGGCGTTGCCAGCCCAGGCATACATACGCCTTTTTGTTTTTGTCGGTGGGGAAGTAGAATTTATCTCCTTCTTTCAGCTGCCCCAGCGTGGTGACGGTGCGCTTCATTTCTCTGTTTTGTGAAACCGGAGCTGGTCGGGCACGGTGTAGGTGTTTTGCTCTGCCAGCTCCCGAAAATCAGAATAGGCCTTCGTGATGCTCTGGATGATGATGCTCTTCGTGCCGCGCTCTACCACCTGGTAGCCGGTCTGCGCTTTAATCAGTTGCACCTGCCCGTCTTCTGTATCTACGAGCAGGCCTTCGCCAGTTGGGAGGATAAGCATAGCATCATTTTTTGCGGAGCTTCCGGTGGTCCGATGAATGAAAACAGATAATCCGGGTTGACTTGCAGCAGCAGCTCTTGATATACGGCATTTTCGGGGTTTGCGCCATGCTGGTCATCAATGATAATGACATGGCTTTTAACAGGGTGCGCAGCAAGCACCTGCAATTCTTTCAGCAGAATGTTATGCTGATAAAATTCCGATGCTTTGTCCTGCCGTATTAAATCCTCATGACCTCCTGTACCTGGTCCGCTGGGGTGTGCATCCAAAAAAATCACGGCCGGATGGGTAATATCCTCCAGCATGTCTTCCAGACACTGCTCGGAACGCCCACGCCACAGCTTCAGCCCCGGTTTAAAGTAAGCGCTTGCCGGTTTATGCACGTTTTGCTCTCTCCAGATTTCAGGGAAAAATTTCTTTACGCAGCCGGCAAACAGCGTGTCGTCCAGCTCTACACTGCGAATTTCCTGAAATCCTGCTTCCTGCGCCTGCAGAATCATTCCGCCCACGTTCGTGCCCGTTTCGATAAAAACAGGACTGTACTTACAAAAGTCTGAAAGATTAAAACTC
>CAZRJZ010000105.1:3039-5784 GCA_964600465.1 uncultured Rickettsiales bacterium | reverse complement strand
ACGGTAAAAGGTGTGTTTTTCATAGAAATTGCTTAGCATGGCTCCGTTTAAATGGCAATGTTCACGCAATTGTCATGCATTTTTAGAAAAATCCAGTGTAGACTGATACTGGGGTTCTATATGCAAAAAAAGCCGGAAATGACGCGCAGTTTTTTAAGTACCACCATGGGTATGCTGGGTAATACCTCGTTGCTGGACAAAAAAGACGCGCCTGAATTGCATAAGGTCATAGAAGAGTATAGCCAGCGGTTGGGGGTGAAAGCGCCGGATCTTGTTTATGCGGATTCTCACGTGCCGAACGCCATGATGATTCAGTATAAAAATGGCAGCAACCAGTTGTTGCTGAGCAAAGGCCTCATAACGCTTGACGGCATGAAAAACTTCTCAGATGTCCCGGCCGCTGGCTTGAAGGGCATGGTGGCGCATGAGCTAAGCCATCTGAAAGATGGGGCGATGCTGGGTAGGGTGAGCCGGAAATTACCACTTTTTGCCGCGCCGGTCTGTGCGGCGGGAGCGTATTACTTGCTGAGTGAGTATTACAAAAAACCGGTTAAAGACGCGGATCGGTTCTTTGATGAGCATAAACCCGCTGAAGCAAGTGCCTGCCAACCGGGCGCCGGCTGCGCCGCTAAAATATTCCCGGTTGCAGCAGCGCTGGCGGCAGGAGCTGCAGGGCTTGTGGGTGGAGTCTATGCGTCTCGCGCCCTTAATTTTGCGGCTGAATACCGGGCGGATAGAATGGCCGGTCATTTTACGAATGACGCTAAGGCTTTCTCGGATTTTCTTGGAAAAATGATTAAAGCAATGGAAGAATCCATGCCTAAAACTGCGACGCATTCGGTAAAACTTGTTCAGCCCAGCGCCAGTTTTGAGGGGGCTCTTAACGCGATGATCACAAGAATCAGGTCCTACCTGAAGCAGGAAAAGTTCTTCTACAATCTGGAAGTAACCCATGCGCATCCGACATTTCAGCAACGCGAGACAGCATTGCGCAATGCATTTCCGCAGCATTTTAACGTCGGGCAGTCTCTAATCTAACGGCTGAGCGCGCGTTCAATCCCTTCTTGGATAAGGCGCATGGATTCTTCCGCGTCGGCCCATCTCACGACTTTGACCCATTTTCCGTGTTCGAGATCTTTGTAATGTTCAAAGAAATGCGCAATCTGCGCGCAGAGAATTTCCGGAAGATCGGCGTATGATTTTACCTTCTCATAAAACGGGTGTAATTTATCGATCGGCACAGCGAGGATTTTTTCATCTTCTCCGGATTCATCTTCCATTAAAAGCGCGCCGATAGGGCGGCAGCGGATGACCGCGCCTGGCACCACGGGGGTTTCGCCCACTACCATGACGTCGCACGGGTCGCCGTCGCCCGATAAGGTATGCGGGATAAAACCATAATTGCACGGATAAATCATGGAAGTGTGCAAGAAGCGGTCTACGAATAACGCGCCGGAGGCTTTATCAATCTCGTACTTCACCGGCTCGCCGCCTTTGGGGATTTCAATAATAACATTGACATCCGAGGGGGGCGTGCGTCCGGTGGGAATTTTGCTGATGTCCATAGGTATCCGCTGAGGCTTTCACTTTTCGAAGAAGCCGTTCATAGCCTATAGCCGCCAGGCGATGCAACGTTAAAATGCGGCGGATGCCGCCTGAAACGGTGTTCGGGCTAGCAATACGCCGTGACGGTCAAATACAATCACCTCCAATGCAATCTCGCTTTTACCTAGCGCCTTAGCCGCCGTTTTCCATGCCAGATCGGCAATCAATGAAGGCAGTCGTGGCGCTGATACGGATGATATTTCGAGAACATGCTTGGCGGTGTTGGCAAGGCGGATTTGCTCTTGTACGGCCTTGGGCGCGCCTGCAAGCCCTGCCATTTCTGCTAAAAAATCCATATCCACCGCTCCGGCACGCGAGTGTAAATCGAGCAGGCCCTGCGCCAGCTTGGTCATTTTCCCGAAGCCTCCTGCTACCGTCACGCGTTCAACGGGAGATTTTTTCAAATATTTAAGCATTCCTCCGACAAAATCTCCCATGTCAATCAGCGCAGATTCCGGCAGGTTGTGCAACTTCTGCACCGCCATCTCGGAGATATTGCCGGTTGCTCCTGCCACATGGCCAATACCTTCCGCGCGCGCCACATCAATGCCGCGGTGAATGGAATGAATCCATGCCGAGCAGGAGTAAGGAATTACAATGCCGGTGGTTCCAAGAATAGAAATTCCTCCCATAATGCCAAGGCGCGGATTTAAGGTTTTAAGCGCTAAGGTTTCACCCCCAGGAACAGATATCTCAATCTCGATATCATGGTTTACGCCGTACAAGGCGGCCACTTCCGCAATAACCATCTGCATCATCTGGCGTGGTACGGGATTAATGGCCGCCTCTCCTATGCCGAGCATCAATCCTGGTTTGGTGATGGTGCCAACGCCGCTGCCTGCTTTGAATTGCACTCCAGATCCGGGTGTTGTGCGGCGAACACGCGCGCAAATCAGAGCGCCGTGCGTTACGTCCGGGTCATCGCCTGCGTCTTTTATGACGCAAGCCAGCGCGGTTTCTTCTTCCAGCTCTGTGTGAGCTAAAGCAAAACCAGGGCGCTCTCCTCCAGGCAGGAGAATTTCTGCCATATCCGGGAAATCTCCCGTGACAAGCCCTATAAACGCTGCTTTAGCGGCGGCGGTAGCGCAGGCGCCCGTTGTCCAGCCTCGTCTTAAGGGGGGATGCGGTTGGTTGCTTTTC
>CAZRJZ010000105.1:0-3029 GCA_964600465.1 uncultured Rickettsiales bacterium | reverse complement strand
TATAGCAAGCTGCCGATACGCACTATACGAATATAATGCTTATGAAAGAAAAAAATGCTCAGTTTGGCCTGATGGTAGCCGCGCCGCGTTCAGGATCCGGAAAAACCACCGTAACGCTCGGTCTGCTCCGTGCTCTTGCCGCAAGAGGCATGCAGGTAGGGTCATTTAAGTGTGGCCCGGATTATATCGACCCGGCGTTTCATCGTGTGGCTACCGGGCGCGCAAGTTTTAACTTGGATAGCTGGACAATGCCGGGGCGGCTGCTGGATCGGAATGTTGTGCGCGGTGCGGCAGGGGCGGAAATGCTGATTGCGGAAGGCTCCATGGGGTTGTTTGACGGGGTGGCTACGCCTGGTGCGGCAGGAGATGGCGCATCGGCGGATATTGCCGCCAGGTATGGTCTTCCGGTGGTGCTGGTGATTGATGCTAGTGGGCAGTCGCAATCGGCCGGCGCGGTGGCGTTAGGGTTCCGGAATTTTAGTAAACATGTTAAAATTGCCGGTGTGGTTCTTGGCAATATCGCCAGTGACCGGCATCGTATTTTGGCCGAAAGAGGACTAGAGCGTGCCGGCATTCCTGTGTTTGGCGCGCTGGCGCGCGGCGCGGCGCCGAGCATACCGGAGCGGCATTTGGGGTTGCTCCAAGCAGAAGAAATCCCAAACGTGCAGGCGTTGATTGAGGCGCTGGCTAATGCCATTGAAAAGCATGTGGATATTGACGCAATCCTTGCCGCCAGCGCACCGGTTATTATGCCGAAAATGCGTACGGACGCGGCTGCTTTGCCACCGGGAAAGCGTATAGCGCTGGCCATGGATGCGGCTTTTTCTTTTATCTACCCGCATATGCTTGCCCAGTGGCGCGAGGGCGGAGCGGAGATTTTATCTTTCTCGCCGCTGGCTGATGAGCCGCCCGATGGGAGCGCGGATATATGCTGGCTGCCGGGAGGGTATCCGGAGCTTTACGCGCAGCAATTGTCAGGAAATAATTGTTTTTTTGATGGGTTGCGAGCATTTTCTAAACAAAAACCGGTGCATGGCGAATGCGGAGGCTATATGGTGCTTGGCGAGGCGCTTACCGACGCATCGGGAAAATCCTGGAATATGGCTGGGCTGCTGCCGGTATCCACCTCGTTTGCGCGGCGTAAATTGCAGATGGGGTATCGTACGCTTAAGCTTGCGGAAACCTGCGCTATCGGTAAAAAAGGATGCGTGATGCGCGGCCATGAATTTCATTATGCCACTATTGTTGCAACAGGCGATGCGGAGCCTCTGGGCGAAACCAGGGACGCCAATGGAGTATCGTTAGGCATGACAGGTCAGCGCGTGGGACAGGTAACGGGGAGTTTCTTTCATATGGTGGCGCTGGATGAATAAAACGGGCTCGATTGTTCTTATCGGCGCTGGGCCCGGCGATGTCGAATTGCTTACCCTAAAGGCCCTAAAGGCGCTGGAAACCGCAGATGTGGTGCTGTTCGACGCGCTTGCTTCGGAAGCGGTAGTCGCGCGCATTCCTGAGCATACGCAAAAAATTCCCGTGGGTAAAAAAGGGTATGGCCCTTCCTGCCGGCAGGATGATATTAATGCGCTTATGATAGAGCTTGCGTTGCAGGGTAAGCGCGTAGCGCGCCTTAAAGGCGGCGATCCCCTGATTTTCAGCCGCGCTGGCGAGGAGCTCGAAGCGGCGCGCGCAGCCGGAGTCGCGGTGGAAGTAATTCCTGGCATTACGGCGGCACAAGCGGCAGCAGCGGCGCTTTGCGCGCCCCTTACTCACCGGCATCATGCGCGGCGGTTACAGTTTATTACCGGCCATGATCACAAAGGCGCGCTGCCGGATAATATTGATTGGGCGTCCGTGGCCGATCCGGTTGCTACCACGGTGGTTTATATGGCAAAGCGCACGCTTGCCGCATTCTCGGAAATGGCGCAAGCCAACGGCCTTGCATCGGATACGCCTGCGGCGCTGGTGATGAACGCGAGCCTCCCGGCGGAATATATCATTCGTTCCAGTATTAAAGAACTGCCGGGCCGGGCCGCCTTGGAGGCGCTGGACGGTCCGGTGCTTGTGCTTATCGGGCAAGCGCTTTGCGCTTAAAAGGCTGCGCATAAAGCCAGCCGCTCAAACTTCCTAGCACAACCCAGAACAGCGCCATCACCACTAAAGACGAAGAGGCGAAGGCGGCGTTTAATTCGGTTGGAACCATGCCGCCAAGCGGTGCTTTGGGCGCACCAATAACATGTGGCAGCGCTAACAGGGCTACACCCATTATGTGCTGTATGCGGTTCCTGCCAAATACCACCTGCCATAAGCCTAAAGCGGTGCACGCCACCGTTGCTATCCACCAGGTTTGCCGGGCGGTAAGTTCAGCCGCCAGGGTAGTGGGCAGCTCAGGCGGCAGGCCGAAACCCGGCGCAAGCGAGAACACGGCGAATCCGGCAAGTCCCCATATGGCGCCATGGTTTGCATTGATCGGTTCGTTGCGTAAAGAGAATGCACCCACGAGTATCAGCGCGAAGCCAACGCCAAGTCCCGCATCTACCAGTAAGCGGTATGCATTGCGTTCAAAACCTTCAGCGGGTTCCCACGCGTCTTCTTCGTGATGATGCTCGTGGTTTGCATGGGCAGAAGATAACTCCGCTGTTTCATAAGTTTCTGCCTGTAAAATCAGCGGAACGAGCTTGGCGCTTTGCAGCCAAAAAAGGAACAAGCCTGCCATCAAGCCGGAGATGAGCGCTGTGGAAAATATTTTTTGCATAACGAGCGTGGTTTAATGACAAGGGAATGCAGCGGAATGGCGTGTATCATGCGCGGCGTTATGCAGCGCGCTGACATTAGACAGCCCAATAACGTAAATAAAGCACAATCCTAGCGCGATAGCTACGAAGGATGCGGCTTTATTACGCACGGCACTCGGCGCTTTGGTGCTTTTCGGTGCGGAGAGAGTGGAAAAAGTCATAGCAAACCTCGATGCGTAAGAGTGAGGCATCTCCTACGGACAAGTCTGGAAACTACTTCAGGAAATGTTTCTGCGT
>CAZRJZ010000104.1:0-5786 GCA_964600465.1 uncultured Rickettsiales bacterium | reverse complement strand
TTCGGCGACGGTTTTGAATACCATTTCTCGATGTATTGATCGAGAAATGGTATTAGTCTGTAAAAGCGTATAGCCAGTTATTTCCCAACCAGCACCTCTTTTACTTTACTGGCAAGCTGCTTCAGCGTAAATGGTTTCGCCAAGAAATTAAAGCTACGCTCCGAGCCATAGGAGTGCATAAAAATATCTTCCGCATAGCCGGAAATAAAGATCACCTTAATATTCGGAAAATCTTCCATGATTTTTTCTATCATAGCCGGACCGTTCATGCCCGGCATGATAACATCCGTTACAATTAAATCCACCTCCGCACCGCGCTTAAGCATGATTTCCAGCCCGGTTTCGCCGCAATCCGCTTCTAAAACGGTGTAGCCCTTATTACGCAGCGCCCGGCAGGCGAAAATACGCACGGGCGTTTCGTCTTCTACTAAAAGCAACGTGCCGCGTCCGGTAAGGTCAGCAATGGTCTTGTCACCCGATTCCGATTCCAAGGCGGGAACAACGCCGGAAGATTGATGGCTTGGGAAATAAATATAAAACGTGCTTCCCTGTCCTTCGCGGCTGCTTACATAAAGATAACCGCCTGTCTGCTTGATAATGCCGTATACGGTAGATAATCCAAGCCCTGTGCCGGATCCTACTTCTTTGGTGGAGAAAAATGGCTCAAAAATTTTCTGTATAATTTCTTTTGGAATCCCGCTTCCGGTATCGGTTACTTCAACAAGCACATATTTCCCCGGTGGAATGGCGCTGTCTTCATCCGCAGGCGAGATGAGACCGGTAGGCAAACCGCCGCGGGACTGGATGTTTACAGCGCTGGTGCGGATAGTCAACACGCCGCCGCCGTTCATGGCGTCGCGTGCATTCACCGCCAGGTTGATGACCACCTGCTCCAACTGGCCTTGATCCACTTTCACCAGGCCAAGGTCACGCCCATGGATCATTTTAAGCTCAATATTCTCTCCAATTAAGCGCCGAACCAGATTGGAGAGCTCAGCCAGCACGTCCGTGATATCCAGCGTTTTGGGCTGTAACGTCTGCCGGCGTGAAAACGCCAGTAATTGCCGCACCAAATTAGCGGCGCGATTAGCGTTCTGCTTGATCTGCATAATATCGGCAAACGACTGATCGCCTGCCGGATGACGCATAAGAAGCAGATCGCAAAAGCCGATCATCGCTGTAAGGAGATTGTTAAAGTCATGCGCCACACCGCCGGCGAGTTGCCCCACCGCCTGCATTTTTTGTGAATGCGCAAAACGAAGCTCCAGATTTTTCTGCTCGGTGACGTCAATAAGATAAAGCACGATGCCATTTTCCACCCGGCTTGCGTACATAGAGACAGTCGCGTGCTGGTTGCCCGGAAGCGCTACGTCTATGAGCTGCGGGACAAGCGGAAGATCTCCGGCCAGCAACCGCGCCGACAGCGCCTCGGCGTCCGCATGCTTTCCTGACGGCGCAAGCTCCGCAAGCGTGCGTGGCAAGTGATTCAAGAAAGTTTGCTGCGTTAGCGCGTGGAATGCGTTGTTTACCGATATAACGGTCCCTTCATCGCTGATATGGACCGTAGCGATAGGAGAATTGGCAATTAATTCCCAGCTATCTTGAACGGAATGACACGAGATTTCCTTAGCCGGTTTGTCGCTATGACGTTCGGCCACGTAATCTCTTCCGCATAAAAGCACAAAATTTCCCGGACGGGTAAGGCAATTAACGGTCAGATGAAGGCTACGCACGGGCTGGTTGCTGGCATCGCGCAAGTTAAAAACTGCGCGCCGCGTGACTTGCGGCTCTGCAATGCTGGCCTCAACCGCAGAAAAAACCGCATCACAATCCTCGCGGGAAACTCTTCCCATTTCGAGGAAACTGCTTAACGTGCGCTGGGTAAGACGATAAAAATGCGGGAACATCCGCTGCACGCCGGAATCTTGATGCAAAATACTGCCGTCCTCGCGCATTATGAGATAAAAGGCGTTATCCACACTTAAAGCAGCGGTAAAAATAGAATTCTGAAATTCGGTAGCCAGCATCAAATCACGGCTGCGCTGCACGTTAAGCGTGACGAATGCAGCCGTTATTCCGGTGAGCACAAAACTCCAGACCAGAAAACTGACAGCGCTTCCTGCCAATGTATAACCGAGCAGCATTAGCGCATAGAGCCCCGAGAAAATGGCCAGGAACTGAATTATCGTGGGGATACGGCGACGCGGTAAAAAGTCGCGTTTTTTTAAGGCCTCTTCAGCGTAGCGCATAGATATCCTTCGGAGTTATCTTGCGCAAGCTATGCCAAAACACCCTCTTAATGCAAGCGCCATTACCGCAACAGGTCAAAAAGGACCGGCAATGATCATGGTCATTAACAGAGCCGCACCAAAGGCAAGGCAAAGCCGTTCATTTTTGGCAATCCGCATGAGTATCGCCGCGCCGAAATAAAAAGCCAGAAAAGGAAGCAGTGCTTCACTGCCTGCGCATATTCCTCCCACAGCGGCGAGTTTTGCCCCAACGGGAAATGTATAAGTATGGCCAACGCGTTTTACTTGTTTATGCCACAGAATTAATCCTGCCGCTAACCCAAACCACCCACCGCCTATGAATTCATAGAGCGTGTGGTCAGCGAACGTACGCATGACAATTCCCGTAACCGCAATTGCCACTAATACGCGCAACTCCACATAGCCTTCATTAGCCTCGATGCTGGCTAAAATCACCACCAGCGTTCCGAGCAATGCGCTGAGAAGAAACATCTCCGAAAAGCCGTATTGCAAAAACGAGCACACAAAAAGCAATCCCACCAGAATTTCGGTCCAGAAATGGGACTTAGGAATTGGCGCGCCGCAATAGCGGCATTTATGGCGCAGTAACAACGCGGAAACCACGGGAAATAGATCCTTCGTGGCAAGCGGCGTGCGGCAACTGCCGCAATAAGGCTTATCGGTCAAAATTCCGCGCCCTCTTGGCAAGCGATGCACCAGGCTGCAAGCGTAATTTCCTGAAGCAAAACCAAGCGCAAGTGTCCAGATAATGCCGGCAAGAATCATCGGATTAGAAAGCTCGGCAGCAGCTGCAAACATGGTTAAATCCCATCAGTGACAGGCTCAAATGTAACCACTGTGTCCTGCCTATGCAACAGAGGTTTTTTAAAGCCTAAGCCAGCAATACGGCCATATGGTCAGGCTCAAGTACAAAGAAAGTCACCTGGAAACGTCCGTCCAGCAAAGTCTCATGCCCGGAAATCATCGCTACATGACAGTGGGCGTTTGCCTGAGAGACGTCGTCAAGCGCCGCGGTGTCTTGTAGCACAATCTCCCCTTCTGCATGAATGGACAATCCGCTTTCTTGCTGCTCAAACTGCAATTCTTCCGCTCTGAATTCCAGAATTTTACGTTTGTTGTCAGAAAAAATAAGCGTATGCATCGATGACTTAGTAAGGTTGACGTTTATCCCTCACCGCTTAGCAAGGGGCACAAAAGCGCGCGGCTCAGACCCGCTGAATAACTGACGCGGACGGCCAATCTTGGTTTTTGGGTCTTCCATCATTTCTTTCCACTGCGCCACCCAGCCCACCGTTCTTGCGACCGCAAACAGCACCGTAAACAGTTTCGTTGGAATACCGATGGCACGGTATATGATGCCGGAATAAAAGTCCACATTCGGATAAAGCTTACGGCTGACGAAATATTCGTCTTCCAGCGCAATACGCTCCAACTCCATGGCAATTTTCAGCAACGGCTCATCAAGCTGCCCCAGCTCCGCGAGCACTTCGCGGCAGGTTTCACGCAATACTTTAGCGCGCGGATCGTAATTTTTATAAACCCGATGACCAAATCCCATCAATTTCACGCCCGACTGTTTATCTTTTACTTTCGCAATGAAATCAGGGATGTTGCCTACGCTGCCAATCTCCTGTAGCATGTTGATAACCGCTTCATTGGCTCCGCCATGCAACGGCCCCCAAAGCGACGCAATACCTGCGCCGATGCACGCAAACGGGTTAGCGCCGCTCGAGCCTGCCATACGCACGGTAGAAGTGGAGGCATTTTGCTCATGATCCGCATGTAAAATTAAAATGCGATCCATAGCGCGCGCCACAACGGGGCTTACCTTGTAAGGCTCGCAAGGCGTAGCGAACATCATATGCAGAAAATTCTCAGCGAAGCCAAGCTGGTTTTGCGGATAAATAAATGGCTGGCCGATGGAATATTTATAAGCCATTGCCGCCAACGTCGGCATTTTAGCAATCAAGCGGAAAGCCGCCAACTCCCGCTCTTCCGGCACGCTGATATCGAGTGAGTCGTGGTAAAACGCTGAAAGAGAGGCGGAGGCGCCCACCATGATCGCCATAGGATGGCTCATCCGAGGAAAACCGCGGAATAAAAACTGCAGCTGTTCATGCACCATGGTATGCATGGTAATGGTATGCACAAACTCGGCCTTTTCTTTTGCATTCGGCAACTCGCCATTGAGCAAAAGGTAGGAAACTTCCAGAAAGTCGCTTTTTTCGGCTAATTGATCGATATCGTAGCCGCGGTAGCGCAAAATCCCCTTATCGCCATCAATGAACGTGATTTTAGAGTCACAGGCCGCCGTGGAAAGAAATCCGGGATCATAGGTAAATAAGCCTGTTTCGGCATAAAGCTTACTAATGTCAATAACATCCGGCCCCTCGCTGCCCTGATAGACAGGGAATTCCGATGTTTTACCATTAACCAGCAATTGCGCCGTATTGCCCTTTTTAGCATTGCTGATCGCTGCCGCGTTATTACCTGCTCCCATGGAAATTCTCCTTTAATTTTTGGTCATTAGCATTGCCGGTATGGCAATTTGTAAAGATCACACGTCATTGTGGCAAAGAATGGTGAAGAAATCCTTTCAGCTTTTCATAAAACGCATAGGCTTCGTAAGAACTCCCATAATGAATTGATTTATAAAAATTTCCTTTCAAACGCTTGGCGCGATGAGGCGAGGATAAAGCTGGCCATGTATTAAGAAATACTAAAAAACTCTGCTAAAAGATAACGATAGGCGGAATTGTTTTTTCCGGGATCCCTGTCGTTTCCGGTTGCCACCGCAGGCAAGACATTGTAGAGATCCGTAAGTTGAGATACGCATCACTTCCGGAAAGGCCTGCCCCATGAATCAATGCCTGAAAATTCACGCTACGTCGCTTTTAATGCTCTCATACGCCGTATCTTCCGCATCAGCGCAGGACAATGAACGCTGGCCGCGTTGGTACTTAGGGTTACATGGCACCCTTGGTTTCCTGGATGATTCCGATATTCGCGGCAGCAGCAGCGGAAAGCTGGCTTATGACTCTACGGGAGCCGGCGTAGGCGGTTCAATCGGGTATATGCCACCGGCCATCAACGGCTTCCGGATGGAAGGAGAGGTTGCATACCATTACATCGGCTTAAACCGCTACCGCATCGGCGCAACTTCCGCAGACGCCCATGGCCGCTCCGCCGCGCTGAGCTACATGGGTAATTTATTCTATGACTTTAACAATGCCTCGCAATGGACCCCTTACGTGGGCGCTGGTGCTGGCGGAGCAAGCGTGCAGCTGGCGCGCTCCAGCGGTCTTGGCAATACTTCTGAGAGCGATCGGGTGTTTGCCTATCAATTCATGGGTGGGCTTTCCTTCGCGCCGCAGAGCATACCGCTTACCGAGTGGAATCTGGGATACCGCTATTTCGCAACGCAGGATCCGGAATTCCAAACCTCCGGCGGATCGGTGCAACTAAAAGATTATAATTCCCATAACGTGGAAATTGGCGCAAAATTCCGCTTCTAGT
>CAZRJZ010000103.1:5250-5845 GCA_964600465.1 uncultured Rickettsiales bacterium | reverse complement strand
CTTTGCGCACCTCATCCAGCGTGATGATGCGGTTAGGGTTCGTGAAGATGAAATTATACATTAAATCAGTTTGTGAATAGAAATTGGGCCGGTGGCGTTCTACCGAACGCCCGGCGAATTCATCCATCAGAATCACCCGCCCTTCATGCCCGTTAATTCTGAATACTACCTGATCCGGCTTTACCAGCGGCACAGCGCATAGTTGATAGATAGTGGCGCTCTGTTGCGGCGGCTCAACTGCACGCTGTATATTTTGCATATGCTTGACCTGAATACGATATCGCCGCAAGTGCGGTAGAAATCTCAAATTCTGGCCAATACGCGTGCAGCAGTTTGAATATCAGTAATCTGAACAGCGGATGATAGCAACATCTGGCGGGCGTCGTTAAACACCGGCGCTTCCTTTTTATCATCGCTGATGGTTAATAGAACCGTAAACGGTACACCGTTCTCCGGCATTTCCTCACCATCGCGGAGTAGATATTCCACCTCCAGGCGCCAGTTAGTGCTTTTGCCGACGCCGCGCTTGAAGGTTTTTTCCAGCACTTTCGTCGGACTCCATTTCAAGCTGTGCGCAATTAATTCGGCCTCATCA
>CAZRJZ010000103.1:0-5240 GCA_964600465.1 uncultured Rickettsiales bacterium | reverse complement strand
ATCATGGCCACCGCTTGGCAGCGAGAGAACGGACTTCAACATGCCTTTGTAGTTGCCGCTTTCCTGTTCTTGCATCAGCTGGGCATTGATATTCACGCGCACAAACTCCGCACCGTATTTGTAATCGAGCGGCGGGGTGCTTACCAATGTCAGCTTGGCACTTCCCAGGCATTTCCCATCTTTCACCAGGGAACGCGGCCAGCTGAAATTGAAGCGCATCAGCTTGCCTTTTTTAAGGCGATTGGCGAATACCAGCGTGATCTGGTTTTCATTGCCCTCCAAGATACTGGCCGCGCTGCTTGGAACGCCAAACCCTACCAGATGGGGTACAACTTCCTTCAACTCGTTATGAACCAAAATCTCTGGCATCGTCGCATGATGCGATGCCAGAGCCATCAGCGTTTCGCGCGATACATCGCCTTCAATTGCATGATCGAGGCTGGCCAGCATCTTGGCCACCAGCGGCGTTGCGTAGCTGGTGCCGCACCCATCGACCACGCCACCACTTGGGCTGATGGAATATAATCCATATCCGCGCTGCAAGCATTTATTACCAGCCCCGCCGACATGCGCCAATTCGGGCTTGAGGCCAATCCGCATACCGGGGCCACGGCAGCTATAGGCGGCGGGTGCATATGCCAGCGCGTTGCTCAAATTGGGCGGATTGACGGAAGCAACACTCACGTTCCTGATGCTTTCGGCGGGAACGCGGATACCATCATTCCTGGACAGCGCCAGCGATGCCAGTGCATTCGTCGAATTATCCGACCATTCCGCACGCATATCGTTGGGTGCGGTGTTGCCCGCCGAAATCACGAAAATCACATCATTGTCATGCGCGATTTGATCCAGACGCCGGGCAAAAGGGTGATAGGAATCGCTTTCAACCGCTTGCTCGACGTTGATGCTGAAATTGAAAATCCGCACGCCACAACGCGCTTTCAGGGTTTGCACGGCCACTTCAAGTTCGTCGATAAATTCCATCGGGCTGTTGAAATACTGCGCGAAGCGCTCTTGCTCATCCGGCAGAATATCAATGTCCACCAGTTGGCAGCCATCCGTTTCCGCGCATACCTCAAGGCCATTGAGTTGCCCACCTACCACCGCCAAGCCAGCGATGAATGTGCCGTGATCTTCGCTGCGATGATTGGGGCTTAGATATTGCCAGCGATCAATAATCCACGGCTTCAAAACATCCCCGATACCACCATCCACCACGGCAATGCGCGGATAGGTTTTATCCGTCACCGGCGCTGGAATGGTAACAGTGCCTGGGCGGGCAGCTGTCTGCGCCGGGCTACGCTTGATGATCGGTGGCAGGTGAATCTTTTTCACCAGCGGGTGCTTATCCAAAAACGTAATCAACTGTCTATGGCGCTCGATGCGGTCATCAAATGGCGCCAGCGTTGCCTTATCGTGATCGCGTTTGCGTGTCGATGCTGGCAGGAACTGCACCTCCGGCCCATCCGTTGATTTATCCAACCGCAGCCCCATCATGGGATAACTGCCAACGGTATCGGTGATGCGCTGCGCCACCAACCCCTGACCAACCGTATTCAGCCCATCGATAAAGCTGCGAAACAGTTTGAGTTTTTGCTGCGGCAGCAAATCCCATTCCGACCGTGGTGGTGGAACTTCGAACAATTCGATCATGTAGTTGCCGCCGGTGCGCCCATCGCTCAACCATCTGAAGCCCTGCTCAATGGAGAATGAACGCTTATCCGTTGGGCCATAAGGTTCGATTTTCTCGATAGTGCCAAGTTCGCTCCGGGTACGCGACGGGTTAGGAACCACTTTACCATTGATGTCTTTATACCGCAGCGTTTCCTCCGCTTCCGATATCTGGCGTGCCACACGCAACAAGGAATCCTTGGTAACTTCAACAAATAGTTCGCCGATATTACCCGCGCCAACGATGGGGGTAATATCTTTGCGGAAAAGTGCGTGTGTAGGGCGGTGCGATTTTGCCCAAGCGGAGCGTTTGAGTACCAGCTTGGCGTAACCCATATCGGCGAATTCGTTTGCCGCGACTTTATCACCCAAATCGGCCAGGCTTTTTTGCACACTGCTTTTGTGCGCTTTGAAGCCAACAGGATCATCTTCGTAAAATTCCTTGGCAATGCCGCCGCGTCCAGGGTCACGGGCCTCGATAAAATTATCGCTGTTTAATACGACCTGAATGGGGCTGTTCGGCATGCGTTATCCTGCCTTCTTATTTAGTGCGCGGCTAACGGTGGTGCGGTGCTGGCCTATCACTTCGCCAATATCTTGCTGCGTAAAATTCAAATCTTGCTTCAATTCATGCAGCAAATTATCCCTATCTCCCATTACTGCCTGACGACGCGCTTCCTTGACCCGGCTACCGTTAAGCAGCACGAATTGGTGGATGATATTAGGGAAATCATGGTCAAAGTCACTCGAAACGGCGAAGGATTTTTTGATCCAGCGCGTGAGCACTTCAACGTCTGCGCCTGTGCGCCCGTCAAGCATCCACGCAAGGAATTTAATTTGAGAATCCTTGATTTTTACCGGCGGTAGTTGGCGCCCGATAATTTGCGTCATCACCTCAAAAGAGGGAGGCGGCACTTCCAGCTGCATGTCAAACCGACGCCACACGGCGGGATCGAGCAAACTTTCGTGGTTGGTGATGCCGATGGTGAAGCCATGATTCTTGCGGATATCGAGACTTTGCAGCAGCGTGTTCACCACGCGCTTAATCTCGCCCACCTCTTGAGGATCGGCGCGGTATTTGGCAATCGTGTCAAACTCGTCCAGCAGCAACAAGCAGCGATAACGATCCGCAAAATTAAAAAGCACACCAATATTGCGCGATGTGGTGCCTAAGAACGAAGACACCAGCCCATCCAGCCGCGCCGATACAACAGGTAACCCCAACTGCTTTGCCATCCACATGGCCAGCTGTGTTTTGCCAGTACCGGGTAAGCCATAAATAAGACAGCTACGCACCGGCTCGATATCCACCGCTGCGATTTTCTCTAAATGTTTCCACTCGGATAGAATGGCCTCTATCGCTTGCATAATGGCAGGGCTGAATATTGGCGGCGCACTTGGCAGCTTATCGACAAACGTAATTTCCGCCAGCGGCGTGGAGGTTTCCTTATTCACGGGCAGTGGCGTATTGGGCGTAAGCTGCTCACCGGCAAAAACAGCCTTAGAGCGCTTCAAGCGGCTGGGCGCCATCTCAATGGAACGCTCCGCGCTTGCCAGCAGCCCGGCCAGCGCTTTGGCCTCCTTTTTATTGCCTTCCTTTTCCAGCGTGTCACGCAGCCGCATGACTTGCTGTCTGGCAGCGTCGCCTGGCTGTGAGAGGGCGGTACGGCAAAGTGCCTGAATGATGTGAAAATGTTGCATATGCCCCTATAAATGTTGCGCGTTGTTGATTATATGTGCATATTACCATCTATAATGTCGCATAACAAGCAAATAATGTGCTAGATAAAGAGTTTTTCGTGCAAAATGTAATCTTTTTGTCACATGGAGCACTTGTTAAGAGTTAAAATCCTCTTTCATTTCCAATAAATTCGTTAATAATGGCGAAACCCCCTTATTTGTAATGTATTTATGCGCCTTATTATTGTCACCAACCCCACCAGCACTACTGTGCCAACTCAATACAAGTTGGCCGAGGCCGCGCTCATGCGCGGTTATGATGTGGATTATGTTTGTGGCGATGCACAGGCTGCGCCTACAGCTGGAGCCGGACATAATCGGTTACGAGTTGTAACGGCAACTTCTGAAACGCTTGGGCAAACCGTCGAATCGCTATCCGCCGAAAAGCCGACCGCTTTAATCGCCAGCGTTAATGATGCATCGGAATTTATGCAGGCCGTTAAACAGGCGCATCCGCATCTTCCGGCAATCGGGCTATACAATGCACCACCGGAAGCTAGCATCGGCGATACAATCGATAATGCCTATGCCCAGCAATTGCGCCACCGCTGCTCATTGATGTTAGCATCGATGCCGGGTGATCGGCATATGGTTATCACCGGCGAGCGGGGCATATGGCCAGTAAAAGGAGAACAACGGCTTGCACAAGCGCTTTTAGATACGGCTCCGAGCCGTATATCCGCGAATCATAATAATACTAAGCAGGAGGGAAACACTCTTCCCGACGCTATTACAGGCGATGTGAGTGAGGTGTTGGGGCTGATAAAAGAATGGGCTGGTTGGTCGCTATTTCCGAAATATGAGGCAAAAGATGCGAAATACCCCGGCGCTGAATTTGGTTTCGTAGCCAAACGCACCGATGCTGGTACTCTCATTACGGCGCGCGGATCAAATAAAGAAAATCCGACCGTTGACGATCTTGCATTAATTGAGCGTATCGATAATGACGGCACGATTCATGTCAGCAGCACTAAGCGCAAGGCGAGCCTTAATGCGCCATTGGCGCATCGCATTTTAGCCGAGCGGCCGGAAATCAATTATATCGTGCATGCCCATGCCTTCCTTCCCGAAGGCGCTGATGCCGCTAATTTTTCCGCGCCCGGCACTTTGCAGGACTGGCAAGCCATCGAGCAGGAAGTAAAAAGCGGCGCGCGCATTATTAATCAGCCGTTGCACGGCACATTGATATTGCTGGAGAAACCGGAAGAATTATTGCCATTGCTTAAGCGCAATGGATTATATCAGCATAATAGCGACCTTTATGACAAGGCGTATGCGCGCTTCCAATCATCCGAAGAAAAACCGACCAGCCTGGAGCGGGCGGTAAAGGCGCTGGACTTACCACATGAAACGCGGGTGCTGGATATGTGCTGTGGCACCGGCGCTTCGACGCTGGCGCTCAAAAAACTGGGCTTTACCAACATCGATATGGCGGATCAATCCGCTTCCATGTTGGCGGTCGCCGAAGGAAGGCATGGGAAAAAAGGCGTAGTTGCAAAGCTGCAAGATATGAGCGCCGTGGATGGGCAGTACGATTTGATTACCGTTCGGCAGGCGTTCGCTTATGTGCCTCCTGTCGATTTGGAAAAGGTAGCAGCAAATATCGCAGGCCATCTTCGTATCGGCGGCAAATTCGTATTCAATGGCTTTGCGCCTATGCCGCCCGGCACCAAACCGCGAGATAACGAACATCAAGACGCCAACACATTAATTCGCACCCACGAAGATAACCATATCACCACCGAGAAAGTGCTGCATACCCAGCGCACAGAGATTGTGGAGTTCGATAAAGAGCGCTGGCAGGCGGTGATGGACGGAAAAGAGTTTTA
>CAZRJZ010000102.1:0-5858 GCA_964600465.1 uncultured Rickettsiales bacterium | reverse complement strand
TTTCTTTCTTGGCGCGGTTCGTTTCGCGCTCGCCTTTCTGCACGCTCATGGTGATGCGCTTGAATTCACCAATCTCAACACCTACCTCATGCGCGAGCTTCACCAATTCCTGGCGAATTTCCAGAATCTCCGCCGCGTCTTTATGGGTAAAATCTTTCCATCCTCGTTCCGGAAGGCGCGCCACGCGGTTCATCCAGGTAGGATCTAATTCGGATCCTAAATAATGCTCAAGAAAGCTTTTCCGCGCTATTTTACGCGTTTCGGCCATGCGCAGCAATTTGCCTTCCATCTGCATGAGGCGGCGATTGTAAAGGTAGATTTTTCCAATTAATTCATCCACGCGTGCGGAATTCAGGCGAATGCTAAGCATTAATTCCACCAGCTCCGTGTGCAGTTTTTGGTATTTGCGCTCGTCTTCACGTGTGTAGCGTCCTTCGCCGAGGGCGAGTTTCAGGCGTTTCTCCTGTAAATTGCGCATTTGTTTGCTGACGCGGGCAAACTGATCCAGCGTTTCCAAAACCTGCGGTTTAAGGGCGTTTTCCATGGCAAGCAGGGAAACGGAGGCATCTCCGTATTCATCGGCCTCTTCCTCCGCGGCCTCTGGTTCTTCTTCGGCCGGATCTTCTTCTGTTTCAGAGGACTCTTCTTCCAGTTCCTCTTCCTCCTCTTCCTCTTCCTCCTCGCCCTGGTCATTCTGTATGGGCGAAGGAGCCGGAGAGAGCGTTTCCGGGAAGATTCCCCCTTCCACGCCGGCGCCGTAGGTGGCGTCCAGGTCGATAAGGTCACGCAGGAGCATAGCGCCGGCAGCCAGCTCATCCCGCCAGGAGACAATTTCATACATCACCAGCGGACTCTCGCAGAGTGAAGAAATCATGGTTTCGCGACCGCTTTCGATACGTTTGGCGATCTCGATTTCGCCTTCGCGGGAGAGTAACTCCACATTGCCCATTTCGCGCAAATACATGCGTACCGGATCATCGGAGCGCCCTCCGGTATCTTCGGCTTCTTCCTGTTCTTCTACCGCTTCCGGCTGGTCCACCTGTTCGCCTTCTTCGACTACGCTGATTTCAGCCTGAGTTAATGCGGTAATGGCGGCGTCGATCACTTCCGGAGAGGTTTCGTCAGCAGGAAGTATGGTGTTTAATTCGTCATAGGTAATGAATCCACGCGGCTTGCCAAGCGTCATCAGCTTGCGCAAGGTGGCGGGGTTCAGCTCCTCTTTTACGACTTCACGACGGCGGGATTTTGCGGATGCTTTGGAGTTAGAGGATTTGCTGGCCATTGGATGGGGGTTCCCTGTGCGCGGATTTCTTAAATTTATACCAAAGGAGATAGATAAGTGAAATTCCTGTAAATTCAATAAAAAACCTCGTATCCTCTTCTGAAAATAACGGTATTTCCATGCGAAGGATGCGATTTTACAGGGAGTCTACATGGATTATATGTATTTTTGATAAAATCATCTGGGTTTTAAATCACCTTATTGGTATTATTAACGGCTGTTGGGATAATTAATCTTGATTATTTTTAGTAATTCATTCTTATTTTAGGTGCTTATCCTCATGAAGGATTTAGAAAAGACTCCTCAGCGTCATGAAAACGCTCCGCGCCAGGACTTGAAGGGCGCGCCGGAGGAGTTTGAGAAGCCTAAAACGAAGTCCATAGGCGAAAAACTGTGGCATTTTACCACCTATACCGGGGTGGGATATGTCGCCAACCTGCTGGTTTCTATCGTTATCTGGGACTTTTTTCTTACCGGAAAAGGCAGGCCTGCCCTGGATAAAATGGCAAAAGGCGTGGGAAACATACTAAAAGCCGCCGGAATGAAAGAAAAAGCGGCGATGGCGGCCGCCAAAACCCCTGTTGAAATGGCGTGTTCGCCGTTGGGCGGACATATGGTGATGTTGCCGGTCATGTTCATGGAAAACCACGCACGCTATTGCTGCCATGTGGCAAACAAAGCTTTTGATCCTAATTATCAATACCGCGACCTTAAGGTAACGATTAACACTCCCGATCGTGATCTTCCTCCCATGGTGGATGAGCCGGACAAGCAAACATTGCTTCAAATTGCCGCTCGCCGTGGGCTCGCATGGGCAGCGGTAACGGCTTCAGGCACGGCGCTGAATAAGTTCCAGGGTGGAAAATATCAGGATATGCTGGAACAGGGCACCCTGAATCTCGCCAATAAAGGCATTCAGATGTCAGGTATTCCGGCGTTGCAGAGATTGGGACAACTGCCCGTGACCCAGCGTTATCTGAAACTTGCGGCACTCGATTCTTATTTTACGGTGATTACCTCTTCCGTGGTAGCCATGACCAATTATATGTTTGGCGACAACAAGAAAAAGACTCCGGAACAGCTTGAGAAGCCTGAAAAATTCGCCGCAAAAGAAAATAAACCCTGGCAGGGTAGGGTAGGGAAAGAGCTGGAAAGGCCAGCGCGGATAACATCTAAGGAGAAATCCCCTGAGCAGTTTCGGCAGGCCTTTAATCAGCCGAAAGAGCAAGGCGCGCTTTCAGTATAGGCTCTAAGCGTGTTCTCCTTGGGCTGCGCTCATATCGCATAATCGGCAGACGCGTGCGTATAGCGCCTGGGTGCGTTCAAGCAGCAACTGTACGTAAGCCGGCGTAGCATTTTTTGCTCCCTGGCCTTCGTCTAAGCAAATATGCCTGAATTGGAGGCGGTACTCATGCAAGGAGCTTTCGGGCGACGCCATGCCGCCGGTGCTGGCACGGCGCGCCAGCAACCACGCCATAACCGATGAAAGGCGTAAGGTAATACGTGACATTTCCGCATTGTAGGTTAAGCGTTCCATCGGCGTAAGACGGGACTGGTCTTCGGAGCTGAAATGGGTAAAATAGTCCCGCGCTTCAATTAAGAGGTTGACCGTGTCATTGTAAAGGGATGGCATAAACAGCAGCTGGTTGTTGCCGGTCTCAGGGCTTATAAAGGCGCATGCTTGCATAAGTGTTTTCCTTTCTTTTTATTAATATATCAGGAAATCATTGCGCCTATTGTTAAAGATTTGTTAATGATACTATGGCAGTTTGATGACAGTATCCGCTCCAAACGCTGTGGATGGCACGTTCAACGCCACCGATCCGCAAGCCTCCGCCTGGGTGCTCGCAAATGCTGGCGCCGGTAAGACAAGCCTATTAACCAGCAGAGTTTTAAGAATATTATTAAGCGGCTGCGCTCCTTCGCGTATTTTGTGCATTACCTATACCACGGCCGCTGCGGCGGAGATGAAAGAGCGTATCCACGCCGAGCTGGGGCGGTGGGCGATTATGGAGGAATCGGACTTAATCAATAGATTACAAGATCTTAATGGATTTGAGGTTGATGTTCCTACCCTGCATCGGGCGCGTACGTTGTTTGCGCATGTGCTGGAAGCACCTGAAGGCGTGCGTATTCAAACGATTCATGGGTTCTGCCAGTCGGTGTTATTGCGATTTCCGCTGGAAGCCGGCGTTCAACCGCACTGCACGATACTGGACGAGCGTACCTCCCTGGAACTGGTGCGGGAGGCCGCAAGCCGCCTTTATTTAAGCGCGGAACGGAGCGCCGCTTCCATTGCCGAGGCGCTTTATTTTATGGCCGGACGCTTAAGCGAATCTACCTTGCAAGGGTTGATTATGGAGCTGGTGCAGAAGCGCCGCCGACTGCACAGCATGCGGATGGATGCTGCGCAGAATGGCTTGGAGCGCAAAATTTACGCCGCGCTTGGGATTGATAAGGACGTATTGCCGCAAGAGCATCTGCATAGCATTTTTCATTACTCCAGGCAGGATCGGGAGAATTTGAAGGCGGCAGCGGAATGTTTACGGGCGAGCAAGGCAAAGCAAGAGGCCGCCAGAGGTGAGCAGATTATGCACTGGCTGGAACAGTCTGAGCCAGGTGTTCCGGAGTGCGCCGAATACGTATCGGCTTTCCTGACGAAAGCGGGAGAAAAGCGCGCTAAGATATATACGGAAAAAACCGTTGCTGATACTGCCTTGCAGCATGCGCTGGACAGGGAGTGCGAGCGTGCATTGGCGTGGTCTGATTATGAAAAGTCTGTGCGCATCGCGGTTTCCAGCAGTTCCATGGCGCGTATCGCAGAAAGCCTGATCGCGCTTTATGACGCATTGAAGGCGCAACGTGCCGCGCTTGATTACGACGATTTAATTCTCGCTGTGCGGGATCTTTTGCAGCGCCCCGGCGCTGCTCCTTGGGTGCTTTACAAGTTAGACGGCGGCATCCGGCACATATTACTGGATGAAGCGCAAGATACCAGTCCTGAACAATGGGATATTGTGCAAGCGCTCACGCAGGAATTTTTTGCAGGCGAAGGAGCGCACCCGGAAGAAGACCGAACCTTGTTTGTGGTGGGGGATGAAAAACAATCGATTTACAGTTTTCAAGGAGCCGACCCGCAAGCGTTCCTAAAAATGCGTGGCTATTTTAAAGAGCGCTTTGAAGCTGCAGGCAAACCATTTTATGAAATAAGCGTGCTTCATTCGTACCGATCCAGCGCTGCCGTTTTGCAGTCGGTGGATGTCATATTGCGTGGTCTTGGCGGTGACTCCGCGCTTCACCACCTGCTTACGCGGACCGGCCAGGCGGGTAGGGTAGAGCTATGGCCCTTGATTGAACGGCAGGAAAAAGAAGACCCGCAGCCATGGGAATTGCCCCTGGTGAATAAACAGCGTCAGCAGCCTGCCCAGCGTATGGCGAGCGCGCTTGCCGAAACGATTGGCGGTTGGTTGCGCAACGAAAAGCAGTTGCTTTCTAAGGGCAGAAATCTGCAGGCGGGAGACATTATGGTGCTGGTGCGCCATCGCAGCGCGTTTGTAGAGATGCTGATCAGTCAGCTTAAACGTCAGGGTGTGCCGGTAGCGGGTATTGACCGCATGGCGCTTACCGAGAATCTGGCCGTGCAGGATATGATGGCATTGGGGCGGTTTATTTTACTTCCGCAGGACGATTTACATCTGGCCGGGCTTCTACGCAGCCCGTTATTTAATCTATCGGAAGAAGCATTGTTCGTATTGGCTTATGGGCGCGGCGAAAAAACATTATGGGAAATGCTGCCTGGCAAACAGCCGGAGGCCTACGCCGTTTTGTGGCGCTGGATGGAAAAGCACCGTTATTGCTCACCCTATGAATTCTTCTGTCATGTGCTGGAAGTTTGCGCAATGCGCAGGCGTATCACCGGGCGTATGGGAGAAGAGTATGCGGATGCGCTGGATGAATTTTTAGCGCAAGCCCTCGAATATGAGGTGCAGCATACGCCTTCGATGCAGGGGTTTTTGCATTGGCTGGAACGCGGCAGGTCTATTATCAAGCGCGATATGGATCACGGCAGCGGGGAATTACGCATCCTTACCGTGCATGGCGCCAAGGGCTTGCAGGCGCCTGTGGTGATATTGCCTGATACCACCGCAATTCCTGCTTCTCGTGAGCAATTGTTGTGGCTGGAGAGGGCGGGAAAAACGGAAGCGTTCTTCTGGCCTGGGTCTTCCGGAGCCGATAATGCGCTTACCGCTGATTTACGTCAAGCGCGCAAAGATAACACCTTAGAGGAATACCGCCGTTTGCTTTACGTGGCGATGACCCGTGCGGAAGACGAGCTTTACATTTGCGGGTATAAAGGCACGAAATCCGTGCCGCCGGAGTCGTGGTATGCGTTGGCGCGTAAGGGCCTGGA
This sequence comes from uncultured Rickettsiales bacterium, assembly GCA_964600465.1. Taxonomy (GTDB): domain Bacteria; phylum Pseudomonadota; class Alphaproteobacteria; order Rickettsiales; family SXRF01; genus CAYMDD01. The sequence goes on along the minus strand of CAZRJZ010000102.1, from coordinate 165 downwards.
AAGTATAGCGGAGCCGTGCGAAACGCCGGTGGGTGAAGGTATGCGTCTGGACGTAGCGCAACTGGCGGAGGTGAAATGTACACCGGCCAGGATATTAAATCCGGCAGGGCGGGAAACGACAAAGATTCCTGCATTCCTTACCGAGCCTGCACCGCTAGAACTGTT
>CAZRJZ010000101.1:1733-5898 GCA_964600465.1 uncultured Rickettsiales bacterium | reverse complement strand
GCAATACCGCACTTTAGCGGAAAATAACCGCATCAAGCTACAACTGCTCGTGCCGCAACGGGGCTATATCCTGGATCGCAACGGGGTAGCGCTGGCAAAAAACGATTCTAACCACCAGCTCTTCATTGATACCGCCAGCATGCCTCGAAAATCCGTGGAGCTGGCGCTTTACAACATCTGCGTGCTCCTTGGCATCGACAACAGGCACTACCAGCAATTGGCGCGTAACTTTAAGTCAAATCCCTACGGCCCCCCGCTCCTCATTAAAGAACATATGGAATGGGAAGACGTGGCAAAATTCGAGCTAAACCAACTTGACTACCCGGCGTGCTATATTCAAGCTGGCCAGGTGCGCGCTTACCCTTTTTCCGATCGTTGCGCCCATCTTTTAGGGTATGTGGGCGCCGTATCCCCGGAAGAAATGGAGGAGGATCAGCCGCTTCTGAAGCTCCCGGAATTTAAAATCGGCAAAGCAGGCACAGAGAAGCTCCTGGAGAGCCGCCTGCGTGGCGCAGCCGGCACCAAGCAAATCGAAGTAGACGTGCATGGCAGGCATGTCCGCGAGATCAGCACACGCGAAAGCGTTCCGGGAGAGAATGTTCATCTGTCCATCCATGCGGAACTGCAGGACTTTGCCGCTAACGCCGTTGGGGAAGAAAGCGCCGCCGTCGTTGTCATGAGCGTTCTTACCGGAGAAATCTATGCCATGGTTTCCATGCCCGGGTACGATCCGAATGTTTTCAGCAAAGGCATTCCCAAAGAATACTGGAGGCAGCTCCAAGAGCATAACCATATGCCGCTCATCAATAAGTCCACGCAAGGCCAATATCCTCCCGGCTCTACGTTTAAAATGGTTACCGGCCTGGCGGGGTTGAAAAGCGGCGCGATCACGTCCGATACGCGGGTTTCATGTCCGGGCTATTTTTATCTTGGCAGCCACCGTTTCAACTGCTGGAAAGAACATGGGCATGGCTCGGTAAATCTGCATGGCGCCATTGCCGGATCGTGCGACACGTTTTTCTACACCACCGCCCAACGCATGGGCATTGATCCACTGACGCAAATGTCTCGCAATTTTGGATTTGGCACAGCGTCGGGACTGAATTTCACCGGTGAAAAATTCGGCCTGGTACCCGACCCTGAATGGAAGAAAAAACGTTATAATAATGATCGCTGGAACCCCGGAGATACGGTAAACGCCGCTATCGGTCAGGGTTACGTCCTTGCCAACCCCTTGCAACTTGCCACCATGACGGCACGCATTGCCTCCGGATACGCCGTCAAGCCGCAGCTGCTAAGAAACGCCGGAACCAATTTCCCAGCGTTAGACATTTCGTCCGCGCATTTGGAAATTATTCGCAAAGGCATGGACGCTGCGGTAAATCAGCCATATGGCACGGCATTTGGCAAACGCATTCTTGAACCTCGCATGGCCATGGCAGGAAAAACCGGCACAGCGCAGGTGCGCAAAATTACCGTGCGCGGCATGGATCAAAGCAAGCTCCCCTGGGAATACCGGCACCACGCATGGTTTGTGGCTTACGCTCCTGTGAACGATCCAAAATATGCCATATGCGTTTTGGTAGAGCATGGCGGCGGGGGCGCTTCCGCCGCGGCGCCTATTGCGCGGGATGTGTTACAAAAGGCGCAAGCGTTAAACATCTAATACCATGTCTCGATCCAATATATCGAGACATGGTATTCCAAACCGTCGCCGAAAGCGGCGGTTTTGCGCGGCGCAGCCAACGTAACGCAATCAATATATTGATTGCGAATTAGTATAACGTCAGAGCGCCACGGCAAACGAGTTTCCGCAACCGCACCTGGCTGTGGCATTAGGGTTCTTGATTACAAATCCCGCGCTGGCCAAATCTTCCTCATAATCCAGCACTGCCCCTTGCAGAAAACCCAAAGAAATATCATCCACCCCGAGGCGCGCGCCATCTTGCTCCACCAGAAAATCGGTTGTCTCAGGGATTTTAGCAGCCAGGTCGAAACGGTACTGAAAACCGGAACAACCGCCACCGTCCACCCCCACCCAAAAACGCGTGCCTTCCGGCTCATCCGATAATAGAAACGCAATCCGCCTGGCGGCCGCGCCGGTAAGGGAGAAAGAGGGGAGAGTTTCATTGCCCGTTTGCATAAAGCCCAATATAGTGCAGCAATCTATATTTTGCAATAAAATGGCCGATTTATGTCCCTTGCCGCCTATGCCATCCACCCTGCCGAGAGCCAAGGCCGCCGCTACATGGAAGCCGAGTGCCTCTATCGCAGTCCTTTCCAGCGCGATCGTGACCGTATCTTGCACAGCGCCGCCTTCCGCCGCCTGGAGTATAAAACGCAGGTTTTTGTCAATCACGAGGGCGACCACTACCGCACCAGACTTACCCATAGCCTGGAAGTGGCGCAGATCGCCCGCTCCGTCTGCCGTGTGCTGGCGCTCAATGAAGATCTGGCCGAGGCCCTGGCGTTGGCGCATGATCTGGGGCATACCCCTTTCGGCCACGCCGGGGAAGACGGGCTCAAAGATGTCATGAAGGATTATGGCGGATTTGACCATAACGCCCAGACTTTGCGCGTTATTACGCGCCTAGAGCAGCGCTACGCGGAGTTCGATGGTTTAAACCTTACCTTTGAAACCCTCGAAGGCATTGCCAAACATAACGGCCCGGTAACAAAAGCGCCGCGAGCGCTTGCAGAATACAATGCCTTGCATAATTTGCAGCTACATACCTACCCGGGACTGGAAGCCCAAGTCGCTGCCCTGGCCGATGACATTGCTTACCATAACCATGATATCGATGACGGCTTACGCGCCCGCCTTTTCACCATCGCCGATCTCCAGGAAGTGCCGGCGGTGGGCAAGGTATTTGAAAGCGTTTCTGAGAGTTACCCGGGATTACCCAAGTCGCGGTTGATTCATGAGTCAGTGCGGCGGCTGATTAATCGGATGTGCGGCGATTTACAGGCGCAGACCCTGAAAAATATCGCCTATGAAGGCGTGCGCAGCAGCGCCGATGTCAGGGCGCTCGGCAGACCGCTGGCGGCATTTTCGCCGGAAATGGAAGATATTAACCGTTCTTTGAAGAAATTCCTCACGGAGCGTATGTACCGGCATTACCAGGTAAACCGCATGTCTAGCCGCGCCAGGCGTATTGTAAAAGCGCTTTTTTGGTTCTTCCATAATGAGCCGGAGTGCCTGCCAACCGAATGGCGGCATCTGGCGCAAGCGCCGGGAAGCGAGGCAACGGCGCACGTGGTCGCAGATTACATTGCCGGCATGACCGACCGCTACGCCATGCGCGAATACCACAAGCTGCTGGAGGTAGATAGGGCCTGAATAACTTAAAACTTGAAAAAACTATTGCCTGAGAGCGTTTTTTTGCTACGGTGCCGCCCAGTTGACGCATATGGGGTTAATTTTAGGGCATGATCGAAGACCGGTATACGATAGCCAGACGCTACGCTGCGGCGGTTTTTGCGCTCGCGAAGGATAAAAGCGCCCTGGATAGCGTCGGGGAAGATTTACGCTCCCTTTCGGATCTAGCTGAAAAAGATAAAGATTTTTCTCGATTTTTAGCCTCTCCCCTGCTCCCGCGCAAAACGAAATCGGAAGCATTGCAAGCCGTTCTAATCAAGGGGAAAGCCCATGACTTGACGGTACGTTTCACAAAGCAGCTGGCGCATAATGCGCGTTTGAGCGTCTTGCCTGAAATAGCCGCTGCCTTTATGCAGATGTTAATGGAGGCAAAAGGTCAGGTGCATGTGGAGGCAACCTCCGCCGCGCCGCTTTCCGAACAGCAAAAAGCCACGCTCGTTGCTGCGCTCAAGAAGCATTACGGTAAAGATCCCTTGATAGAGACCTCAATAAATCCTGCGCTGATTGGCGGCGTGGTTATCAAAGTGGGAGACATATTATTAGATTACTCCGTTGCGGGGCAGTTCAACCGGCTGAGTAATCAATTAAAACAACTGCCGATTTCTAAAGCGGCGCAAACATGAAACTAAAAACCTGAAGGAGCACCCCATGGATATCCGCCCGTCGGAAATTTCCTCGATACTCAAATCTCAAATCGACAACTTTGAAGCCGAAGGCACGCTTGCAGAAACCGGTCAGGTAGTCTCGGTAGGCACGCTGCAGGCCTTCATCGAGGGTGATGCGCGG
>CAZRJZ010000101.1:0-1723 GCA_964600465.1 uncultured Rickettsiales bacterium | reverse complement strand
CATGCGCAATGCGCAAGCCGGCGAAATGGTGGAATTCGAGAGCGGCATCAAAGGGATGGCGCTTAACCTCGAAGCCGACAATGTGGGTATCGTATATTTCGGCGGAGACCGCGCCGTCCGCGAAGGCGAAACCGTTAAACGCACCAACACCATCATGGATGCGCCCGTTGGACGCGGATTACTCGGACGCGTGGTGGATGCGCTCGGCAATCCTATTGATGGCAAGGGGCCCTTAAAAGACGTCACACGAAGCCGCGTGGAAGTGAAAGCGCCCGGCATCATTGCGCGTAAATCCGTCCATGAACCCATGAGCACTGGCATTAAAGCGATCGACGCGCTAATTCCCATCGGCCGTGGCCAGCGCGAATTGATTATTGGCGACCGCCAGACCGGAAAAACCGCCATCGCTATCGACACCATTCTCAACCAGAAGGCCATTAACGCCGGCGCTGATGAAAGCAAAAAGCTCTACTGCATTTATGTATGCATCGGCCAGAAACGCTCCACCGTAGCGCAAGTGGTAAAGAAGCTCGAAGAGCAGGGCGCTATGCACTATTCCATCGTGGTGGCGGCCACCGCTTCCGAACCCGCGCCATTACAGTTTCTAGCGCCCTATACCGGCTGCGCCATGGGTGAATATTTCCGCGACAACGGCATGCATGCGCTGATTATCTATGATGATCTCTCCAAGCAAGCCGTGGCCTACCGTCAAATGTCCCTGTTGCTCCGCCGCCCCCCAGGACGCGAAGCCTACCCTGGGGATGTGTTCTACATTCACTCGCGCCTGCTTGAGCGCGCGGCTAAAATGTCAGATGACAAAGGAGGTGGATCCTTAACGGCGCTTCCGGTGATTGAAACGCAAGCCGGCGACGTATCGGCGTATATTCCTACCAACGTTATTTCCATCACGGACGGACAGATTTTCTTAGAAACCGACCTGTTCTACAAAGGCGTGCGCCCGGCGGTAAATGTGGGGCTTTCGGTTTCCCGCGTAGGATCCGCCGCGCAAGTAAAGGCTATGAAGCAAGTAGCGGGAAGCATCAAGCTGGAATTAGCGCAGTTTAGGGAAATGGAAGCGTTCGCGCAGTTCGGATCAGACCTTGATCCCGCCACGCAGCGCCTGCTTGCACGCGGAGCACGGCTTACGGAATTACTTAAACAACCTCAATATTCACCGCTTTCGACCGCAGAGGAAGTCTGCGTAATATTCGCTGGCGTAAAAGGTTTGCTGGACACGCTGGATATAAAGAAAGTGGGCGCGTTTGAGCAAGCGTTGCTTACCAATTTACGCACTATTAATAAGGATATTTTGGAGGAACTCACCGCCAAGCCGGTTCTCACAGACACGCTGGAAGCAAAGCTGAAAGCCGCAATTGACGCTGTATTGAAAGGAATTGGTTAGTGCTGCATGGCTTCCCTTAAAGACCTTAAAAACCGCATTAAATCGGTCAAAAACACCCAAAAAATCACCAAAGCCATGAAAATGGTGGCGGCGGCAAAGCTCCGGCGCGCGCGCGAAGCAGCCGAAGCCTCCAGGCCCTATGCCGATGCGCTGGAAAGTATCCTGCGCGGTCCCGCCGCCGAAGCGGCAGGCAATCCGGCAGCCCCTAAGCTACTTGTAGGTAACGGCTGGGATCAGGTACAGCTTTTAATTGTCGCCACGTCTGACCGCGGCTTATGCGGCGCATTTAATTCCAGTATCGTAAGAGCGGTGCGTAGAAAA
>CAZRJZ010000100.1:0-5916 GCA_964600465.1 uncultured Rickettsiales bacterium | reverse complement strand
GAAGCGGTCTTTTTGTTTCTATCTGGATCAGCTTTTTTGAGCGCGGCAGCTTTAGGCATAGAGCTCCCTTTGGTCGTTGGCAGACCCTATCAATGCGGATCCGGCAGGTTAAATCAAGACGCTTTGCAACAACGTAAGCGACTGTGAAAACTCATTATTGCCTCCAAGGGCAACAGATTGCGCACATTAGCACAATTTATCTAAAATACAAAACAAAATAAGTAATTCTTTTACAGTTTTACTCTTTGTCCAAACGCGCCAGCGAGCGGAACATGCCCCTTAAGGTCTTTATCTCCTGTGAACTAAGAGACGAACGGGTAAGAATATTACGAAGATTCTGCCACATAAGCGGTTTTTTCTGGGGCGTGCGGAAATAACCGCAATGATCAAGCGCCTCTTCTACCTGCCGAAACAACCCTTCCCATTCCGATTTAGCGGCAGGCGGAGCTTCCGGGGTGGCTGTAAGCGGCATCGGCGCTTCACGCTGACGGCATTGCGCCCATTCATACGCCATTATCACCGCTGATTGCGCCAGATTGAGCGAAGCATTCGCTCCCGCCGTGGGAATGCAAACAAGCGCATCGCATAGCATCAGGTCTTCGTTAGAAAGCCCAGAGCGCTCAGGCCCAAAAACAAACGCGGCCCTCTCGCCCAATTGAATATACTGCGAACAACGCAGCGCAGCCTCTGAAGGCGCCAGCATTTGCTTATCCATTTCCCGCACGCGCGCAGTCGTAGCGTAGGCACGGTGAATATCGTGCAATGCGGCGCTCACGCTCTGGTATATCTCCGCGGCGTCGAGGACGGATTTTGCATCGCCTGTAGCCATCTCATAGGCTTTGGCGTTAGGCCACCCATCCCGCGGGGAGACCAGACGCAAGCCATTCAGGCCAAAATTACGCATCGCCCGCGCCACGGCTCCGATATTCTCGCCAAGTTGCGGACGCACTAAAATAAGCGCTGGAGAAGCAGAATCCATAGGATTAACCTATACAGTGGCCAGAATAGTTATGCAACGCCACCCTGATTTTATTGAAAATTCTTTGACAGCGCTCCCTGCAAAAACCATAGTACGCCCATGCAATGATCAGCACGGGAAAACCATGGCCTTTCAATCTCTGCGCGATTTCATGGTTTTCTTGGAAGCCAGGGGCAATCTGCTGCATATCGAAGAACCCGTGTCTCCCTATTTGGAGCTGACGGAAATCGGGCGCAGGCTGATAGCCGAAACCGGCCCGGCTGCTTTATGTAAAAATATTACCGGCAATTCCGCTATACCCGTACTCATTAATCTCTTCGGCACACGTGAACGCATTGCCTGGGGTATGGGAAGAGAGCCTCATGAACTGCGCCAGATTGGAGAAATGCTCGCCTTTCTGCGCCAGCCCGAACCACCGGACGGCTGGAGGGAGGCAATGCGCATGCTCCCGTTGCTTAAAACCGCCATGCATATGAAGCCGCGTGACGTCTCCAAAGCCCCCTGCCAGGAAATTGTGCTCACGGGCGACGCCATTGATCTCGGCCTGCTGCCCATCCAAACTTGCTGGCCGAATGAACCGGCACCCCTTATCACCTGGCCACTGGTGGTGACCAAAGGCCCGTCTGCGGAAGCGGCCGATAATTTTAACTTAGGCATTTACCGTATGCAGGTACTGGGAAAAAACCAGACACTGATGCGCTGGTTAAAGCACCGGGGCGGAGCGCAGCACCATCAGCGCTGGAAAGAACGCTCGCGGGAGCCGTTACCTGCCGCCGCGGTCATCGGCGCTGATCCGGCCACTATTCTGGCAGCCGTTACCCCGGTGCCGGAAACCCTCTCGGAATATCAATTCGCAGGGCTTTTAAGAGGAGAAAAGCTGGATCTGGTGGAATGCAAAACGATTCCGCTCAAAGTGCCCGCACAGGCGGAGATTGTGCTGGAAGGCCATGTTTCCTTACAAGACTACCGTGATGAAGGCCCATACGGCGACCACACCGGTTATTACAATGCCGTAGAGCCGTTTCCGGTTTTTACCATCAGCGCCATCACCATGCGCCAGCATCCCATTTATTTGAGCACCTATACAGGACGCCCACCGGATGAGCCTTCCGTGCTGGGAGAAGCGCTCAATGAGGTATTCATCCCCCTCCTGCAACAGCAATTTCCAGAAATAACGGACTTCTATCTCCCCCCGGAAGGCTGCTCCTACCGGGTTGCGGTAGTTTCCATCCGCAAAGCCTATCCAGGACACGCCAAACGGGTCATGATGGGGATATGGTCGAGCTTGAGGCAGTTTATGTACACGAAATGGGTTATTGTAGTGGATGAAGATATCAATATAAGAGACTGGAAAGACGTTATTTGGGCAGTTTCCACCCGCATGGATCCCTTGCGGGATATCACCCTCATCGACAACACCCCGATTGATTACCTGGATTTTGCTTCCCCGGAGTCAGGCCTGGGCAGTAAAATCGGCTTGGATGCCACGCATAAATGGCCGCCCGAAACCAAGCGTGAATGGGGAACTGCGATGACCATGGAATCATCCGTTGTGGAACGGGTCGGGAACCTATGGGCAAAGATAAAGAAAACCTAGCGGCTTGACAGATAACAAAGACCCGGTGTATTTGTTAAAATAATTATACCATTTAGCGCTGGCCTGGCTTATGCACGGAGCACCCCGTTTTTTCTGCATTCTCGCTATTGCGATGACGCTGCCTCCTATCTTAAACACCGCTTATGCGCAAAGCAGTACCGGCACCGGCATGGGGCCGCGCCGCGTTCCCATTTTGCAAAACAGCACAATCGAAACGCAAGCGGCGCGCATACCGCAACCAACCGGGAAAGAGCCTGCCTACGACGCTTCCTGGAAAACCATGAAACAACCGGTCAGGTTTAATCTAGGCACCGGTTATCGCAAAGAAAATCTGGACTGGAATATTGCAAGCAATACCACTGGCACCACCACTCCGAATATTCTCTCTGAACTGAAATGGAATAATATCCGCAGCTATCAAATTAGCGGCAAGGGGGAGATCATTGTGCCCGAAGGATATCTCCGCGGCTTGTATATGAATGCTTCCGGCTACCGTGGCTGGATTACCGACGGCAGAAATCAGGATTCTGACTATCTTGGCAACAATCGCACAGAGGAGTTTTCCCGCTCCAATAATAAAGCGAGTAATGGAAGTACGATTGGCGGCTCGGCAGCGCTGGGATATGCCTTTGATTGGGAAAACATAGAACCGGTGCAATTGCTGCGTTTAATCGGCATGGCCGGCTACGCCTACGATGAGCAGAAACTGCAAATGACCGGCGGCAATCAAACCCTTACCGGCTGCGGATTCTTAGGCCCTGATTATATCTGCGGCATCCCGCTTGGGCCATTTGCGGGACTCGACAGCCGTTACAACGCGCGCTGGAGCGGTCCATTTCTTGGACTGGATCTGAGCGGCCATTTCGCCCAGCGGCATTTTTTGCGTATGCGTGGGCAGTACCACTGGGCCAGTTATCACGGCGAAGCGAACTGGAATTTACGCTCTAATTTCCTTCATCCCCGCAGCTTTGAACATCAAGCCGACGGGACCGGCTATGTGCTAGCGCTGATGTACGGCTTTTCACTAACTCACAGCCTGGATTTAAGCCTGGAAGGTCAGTACGAACGCTTCTCCACCGACCCCGGCGTGGATTATACTTACTCCCTTTTTGGTCAGGGAGTCACCCGCTTAAATGAAGTCAACTGGGACGCCACCACTTTCCGCGCCGGGTTGGACTACCGCTTCTGATAACATTTTTGCAGTTTATTGCTGATTATCCACGAATTGCCGGATCAGAAGCAGGTCGTGCCACGCCAACCGCTTCTGCCCCGGAGAACGCAACAGGTAAGAGGGATGAAACAATATCGCCGCCGGAACAGACTTCTGCATATACGCGTTCTGGTACGCGTGAAAGCGTCCCCGCAGCTTGGTAATCCCAACATCTTTACGTAGAAGCGATCCCACCGCCGTGCCGCCGCTTAAAATAAGCAGCCTAGGGTTCATCAATGCGATGTGCCTTTCCACAAAAGGCCGGCAAATAGCCAGCTCTTCTTTAGAGGGCTGCCGATTGCCCGGTGGCCGCCAAAAAATCGTATTGGTAATATAGACATGCTCTTTTCTGCTGAGATTTATTGCCGCCAGCATTTTATCCAGCAACTGTCCGCTAGCGCCGCAAAATGGAATGCCTTGCTGATCTTCTTGCGCGCCGGGAGCCTCGCCAATCAGCATGATTTCTGCATTGGGATTTCCGTCTGAAAATACCGTATTCATCGCCATTTTTTTAATAGCGCACCCCTCAAACGCACGCACGAATTCTTCCAATTCCGCACGCGTGGTTGCTTTATCCGCTAACGTCCGCGCCTCCGCCGCCGCTTCCTCAGGCGGAGCCGCCGCAAGCGACACGCTCGGTTTAGATTCCTTTAACAAGATTGCTTTTACAGGCATTGCTTGACTCTGCGCCTCCTCCAAAACAGCTTGACGGACAAGGAAATGATTCACCGGCATTTCACCAATGGTTTCATCGACTCCAGCATCCACATGCCATTGCAATAGATCCGTTAATCCGGCCATGGTATTTTTTACTCAGAATGGGTAGAGTGTCTCGCTCCAATATAGGCAGGAGATCGGTAATGCACCAGCGGGAAGTCATGGAATATGACGTAGTAATTGTAGGCGCCGGCCCCGCCGGCCTCGCCGCCGCTATCCGTCTGCGTCAGTTAAACGCGGATCTGCGGGTATGTGTGGTAGAAAAAAGCGCAGAAATTGGCGGACATATCCTCTCCGGGGCCGTGATTGATCCGCGCGCGCTCGATGAACTCCTGCCTAAATGGCGCACGCACACGATCCCAGGCATAACCCCCACCGCTTCGGATGCCTTTTATGCGCTTACTCCCCATCATCAACTACGCCTCCCTACGCCGCCGCAAATGCGCAGCAAAGGCTATTTCGTAGGAAGCCTCGGTCAGTTATGCCGCTTTTTAGCAACACAAGCAGAACAGTTGGGAGCAGAAATATTTTGCGGATTTGCGGCGGTGGATTACATTTTAGAAAAAGGCCGCATCTGCGGTATCCTGACCGGTGATTTCGGACGTGGACGCAATGGCGTGGAAACTCCCGCTTTTCAACCCGGCGTAGAAATCCGCGCCACGCACACGCTGCTTGCCGAAGGATGTCGCGGCTCGCTTGCCGAACGGCTGATGCAGGCTCTGAACTTACGGCAGGCAGCCGATCCGCAAACCTACGGCATTGGGATTAAGGAAATATGGCAGGTAGAGCCAACGCGTCACCGGAGCGGAAAAGTAGTGCATACTGTCGGCTGGCCGTTAGATGCAAAAACCTATGGCGGCGCTTTTATCTACCATCTGCCGGATCATAAAGTTGCCGTAGGCCTGGTGGTAGGACTAGACTACCGCAACTGCTGGCTCGATCCGTATCAGGAATTTCAGCGTATGAAAACACATCCCCTGTTTAGCCATACGCTCACGGGCGGCAAAAGAATCGAATACGGCGCAAAAGCCTTGAATGAAGGAGGGCTGCAAAGCCTTCCCGCCCTCGCCTTCCCCGGCGGCGCGCTCATTGGTTGCGCGGCAGGTTTCTTAAATGTTCCTAAAATTAAAGGCTCGCATCTGGCCATGAAATCCGGCATGCTGGCGGCAGAAGCGATCAATGCGTTCCCGCGAAACGGGAGCGGCGCACAGATCGCTGATTACCCTCAGCGTTTTCGTGAGTCCTGGGCTTATAAGGAACTCTACCTTGCCCGCAACATCCGCCCCGGTTTCCGCTTTGGCCTTTGGAGCGGCTTGGCATATGCGGCAATTGATACTTACGTCTTACGTGGCCGCGCCCCCTGGACATTGCATCAGCGGACGCCGGATCATGCGCAGATGGAAACAAAAGAGC
>CAZRJZ010000099.1:0-5920 GCA_964600465.1 uncultured Rickettsiales bacterium | reverse complement strand
CTGGTATCGGGTCTGAATATTTTACGCCTGGTGTTTTATGGCCCTTACGGCCAAACACGGGAAGAAACCAAACGCCTGCTGGTCAGCCCGAACATCACGCAAGCGGGAAAAACCTATTTCCGCGTGGAAGCCATGCAGCAGGGCACGAATTTTCTGGATGTAAACAGGCAAAGTTTTACCAATACGCTTTCTGCCAATACCGACCCGCTGGCGCAACTAAACGCCAAGGGCAAAGAGCGTGTGCATGCGGAGGTAGAATATGGATTGTTCAATAACCTGGCGCTCTACATGCAAGGCGCGCACATGCCAGTTGGCAGCGCAATGCATGACTATACCGGCTTAAGCCTGGCGGGCGTTTTAGCCGATACCTACGGCAGGGTAGATGTAAGCGCGGATGCACAAGGGGGGCAAGCCATGGGCTTCAGCCTGCAAGGCAGCCTGCTCGATATCAGCCTCTCCGGTCAGCACCAGATTTTTGATAATTTTGTCAGCGATTTTACCGAAACGCTTTTGGACCCCCTCACCCATCGCACCATTCTGCGCGCCGATAAAGCGCTGGATTTGCCATTCTTGCCGCGTCTTAGCGCCAGTTTCAGCGCTTCTCAGAACGGCTACACCTCCGGACGCATCCGCAGGGAATTGGACAACCGACTTTCCACCGCATTGATGGGACGTGCCGCTGTCAGCCATACGTTGCGCCTGTCGGAAGACCGCTTCGAGGGAATCAGCAGCCATGACACTACCGGTGATTTCGTTATCAGCGCCCCACTTTACCCGCTATTGCTGCGCGGCGAAGCAAGCTACGGCATATCCCCGGAGAAGTCCCTGGAAGGCGTGGCGCTTACCGCCGATTACCCGCTCAGTGAACGCATGGCCGCGCAGCTGGATGTCTCGCGCAGCTTTACCGACGAGCAACGCACCGTTTATGGCGCTTCTTTGAGCCGCCAGTTCATGGGCTTTCTTATTGGCGTTAACGGCGCCTACGCCGATGATGGCGCTATTTCAGCCGGTCTTTCGCTTTCGGCGAGCGTTGGGCCGGATTCACGCGGGGGCTGGTTTTTCAGCCAGGGCAATGCCGCGCGCGACGGAATGGTGTTCGCGCAAGCGTTCCAGGACATAGACGGAGACGGAAGACGCGGACCGGATGAACCCCTCGTTCCGGATGCACGCTTTAGAGCCAATCAAGCGCCGGCATGGCAAGAAGCAGACGATCCCGCCCCCGGCTTAATGCGCCATTTAAATCCCTATACCGCCACAGCCATTACTCTGGATAGTTCAAGCATGGAAAACGCCTATTTGGTTCCAACGCAAGCCGGATACCGGGCCATCACGCGCCCAGGCGTTCCAGTTGTACTGGAATTTCCCGTACGCGCTGCCACCGATGTTGAAGGAACCGTATGGCTGGACAAAGGCGGAGAGCGTAAAGGCGCGGCCAATGTGCAAATCCAGGCGGTTAACGAAGAAGGGAAGATAGTGCGCGAAGCCCGTACCGCCTTTGACGGGTACTACTTGCTGGAGTTGCTTCCGCCGGGAATCTATACGCTTCGTATAACACCAGAACAACGAGCGCGCCTGCATTTGCAAGGAGGCGATGACCGGCGCCTCATAGTGCAAGGTGACGAAGAAATCCTGGGCGGGATAGAATTTGCAGTACGTAAGTAGAGGGTTAGATTAAAAATATATTGATTTCTATTTATCAAAATCTTGACAATTACCTACACCACTTTACTAGTTAAATTATCACCAATTAATACTTAATGTCCGCTTGGATTCCACGTGAGATTATTTTTCGTTATTTTTTCGTCTATTATCTTCCTATCTTCATCTATCGCACAAGCAGAAGCTCCGATGAAGCGCTTTGTCGTTTACTATGATAAAGGCGTACCAAGCACCAGCTTCATGCCTTATGACCTGATCGTGTTCGACAGCGATCATCACCCCGATATACGCCCCTTAAAAGAACAAGGAAAAACCGTCCTTGGCTATATCAGCCTGGGAGAAGTTGAAGACTACCGGTTTTTTTTCAAGCGTATGAAAGAACGCGGCCTGGTATTGCATCCCAATAAAAACTGGCCGGGAACCTATTTTGTCGATATTCGCAACCCAGCCTGGACCAAAGCGGTGGTGGAAGACTTGATTCCTAAGATTTTAAGCCAGGGCTTCGCCGGAATTTTCATTGATACGCTCGATAGCCCTATCGAATTGGAACGCATAAATCCTAAAAAATACAATGGTATGAAAGAGGCTTCTAAAGAAATAATTAGAGCAATCCGTTATCAATATCCCCAGATTAAGATTATGCTGAATCGCGCTTATCAGCTTGTGCCGGAGGTGGGGAGCGATATCGATTACCTTCTGGCCGAGTCACTCTACGCCGATTATAACTTTGACACCAAAAAATACCAGAAAGTAAAAAAACAAGACTACGAAGAGCAATTGAATTTGCTGGACGCAGCAAAGAAGCAATATCCTGATTTGGAAATCTATACGCTCGATTACGCCGACCGGGAGGATACTCAAGCCCGGCGAGAAATATACGCCGTGCAACGCAAAAATGGCTTTGTTCCTTATGTCGCCACCATCGGACTCAACCAACTCGTGGAAGAACCGGAGCGTTAATGCGCAAGCTGATTACGCTCATAATCGTCGCCTGGACAGCATGTCCTTTTTCTGCATTATGCGCACCTCAACCGCTCCCGCGCGTTGTGATCGCGCTTTATGAACAAGACGCAGAAGGCGGAATACGCCACACGCTCGTGCACAGCATGGCGGAGATGCCGCTTAACCACTTAGGCCTGACAGTGGAGTACCATGCGATAAACCAGCCGCTGCCTGATCTTGCCAATCGCCAGGATGTACGCGGCATTATCGCCTGGTTTAGCCCCGACGCGCGGATTGAGCAGCCGGAGGCTTATCTGGAATGGGCGGAAAAGGCCATTTCATCGGGGAAAAAATTCGTCCATCTCGGTTATCCAGCCGTTTATCCGGATGATAAAAATCATCCAATTTCATTATCAAAAATCAATAGATTATTTTCACTTCTTGGAGCAACACATCAGGGAATATGGAACGAGGCCACCTATCGCGCCACTTATCATTACCTGCAACCGCACATGCTGCTCGACGCGGAACCATTTGCCCGCTACCGCCCGTTATACGAGCTTTCCACCCTCTCAGATGCGCAGGCCCAGGTCTATCTCTCCGTCACCGACCCCGTACTGGGAGAAGCACCGTTGCTGATGACCAACCGTAATGGCGGTTTTGCGATGCCGGACTATATCTACCGCGCCCAAGAACGCCCTAATGGAGAACGCAGGCAATGGCTGATCGACGCACTGGCCTTTTTCCGCGATGCTTTTGACGTCCGGGACCTGCCAAAACCGGACGCTACCACACTGGCAGGACGCCGCATTTATTACAGCCACATCGATGGAGACGGCTGGAACAACGTCACCCAGATTGAAGAATACCAAGAAAAGAAAAAGCTCTCTTCGGAAATCGTCATGAAAGACGCCATTATCCCCAACCCGGATCTTCCGGTTACGCTCACGTTAATTGCCGCCGAAATCGACCCGGCCTGGGCGGCCGTAAAAGAGAGCCGTGAAATAGCGGAGCGCTTTCTTGCTCTGCCCCAGGTAGAAGCAGGCACCCACACCTATTCTCATCCCTTTGAGTGGAATTTTTTTAAAGACAAGAACTGGAAAAAGGAAGCCCCCTATCTCGATCGCTACCGTTTCGGACGCTGGGATAAGGACAACGGGCGTACGTCCGCCGGTAACGCGCCGGATAAAGACATGCCGGTTTATGAAAAACCGGACAAACAGCAATCTGCCAAAACCAACGATGAGCTGATGCAGGGCTACCATATTCCACGTGCTTACGCGAATAAACCCTATTCAGCCGAGCTGGAGGTGCAAGGCTCCGTTGATCAGATCACGCCCTTGCTGCCCAAGGGTAAGCGCATAGAACTGCTTACCTGGCCCGGAAACTGCGCCCCTTACGAGGAAGTCATCCACCTCACGCGGCAAGCGCGTTTGCAAAATATTAATGGCGGTGACAGCCGTTTCGACAACGAATACCCGACTTACGCCGCCGTTGCGCCAATTGGCAGGCAAGTAGGCAACGAACGTCAGATCTATGCCTCCATGAGCAATGAAAATACCTATACCGATCTATGGACACGTCATTTCCATGCCTATGGCGGCCTTACCCAAACGCTGATTAACACAGAATCGCCTGTCCGATTCAAGCCACTCAATATTTACTATCATATTTATGCCGGAGAGCGCCGCGCCAGCTTAAACGCATTGCTGGCCAATATCGCTTACGCTAAATCGCAACCGATTATTCCCATTACAACCAGCGAATTCACCCGGATCGCCGAAGGGTTTTACAGCACCAAAATCACCCCCTTGCGGCCCGACGCATGGAAAGTAGAAAATCGGGGCAGGCTGCAAACCATCCGCTTCGATCAGGGCAGCGATAAAAGCGTGGATTTTTCCGCTTCCAGTGGCGTTATCGGCCAGATGCATTATCAGGGCAGCTTGTACGTATATTTAGATAGCGCGAAAAAAACGCCGGTTATTTCCCTCATTACAGGCTCGCCTTTCCACGATGCACCTGTTGCCGGCGCGCCCTACCTCCTGGGAAGCCGCTGGCAGGTCAGCAATTTAAGACGCGAAGGCCGGATGTTTCGCTTCACCGCAGAAGGCTTTGGTAGCGGAGAAATGCATTGGCGAGTCGCACCAGGCAGTTACCGTATTCGCACTGGTAAAGAAGTGCAAAACGTTAAAGCGTCGCAAGGCGAACTGAAATTTACGCTCACCTCATCGGCGATGGAGCCAATCGAAGTCAGTATTGAGCGAGTAGATCATGTCTAGAAAACTCCTCATTGCGATTTTCTTGCTGGTTGCAGCAGTGCTTGGGATAAGTTACGCCCTCCTTCCCGATCGCAGCGAAGTGGCGCTCATGCGTTGGCAGGACGCACATTACACCCAAGCATTTGCCGACTATGAAGCGCTCAACCAGCGGGGAGATTACTCTTCCAACGTGGTGATTCCGCTGGTTAATTTATACCAGCATTACGGAGACATCGATAAAGCCACGCTCTTGATGACAGAATTTATCCGCCGGAATCCCAAATCCGTCGAAGCTTACCGCCAGCTCGCCGAACTATACGACAGCGCGCAGCGCCCCAGCAGCTACTGCGACGCCCTAGAAGCGCTGCAAAAACTTTCCCCTTCCGCAGAAACGCTCCGCAACCTGGCGAACACTTACGAATTGCTTGGCAGGTACGACGACCACCAGCATACGCTGGAGCGATTAGTAAAAAGGGATGATTATGAGCCTCAGGAAAAAGATCTCATCGCGCTGGCGCGTTACCGGGCGATGGATAAGCGTTATAAAGAAGCGTATGAGCTACTGGCAGCTTATTTAAAACGCCGGCCCTCCCCTGCGGATATTGCCATGCTTCGCCTTGCCATTCATCTGGGCTTTGAAGCAAACGAAGACGCCGGCGTATTGGAGTTGGCGAAAGCCAACTTTAAAAATACCGGCAATATTTCTCAAACTGCTGATATTGCAGCGCTCTTCTCTAACTATCATCGCCAAAATCTGGCGCTTGAATTGCTTCAGCCCTTTGCCGGGGACATTGATAAATCTCCGGCATTGCTTGTCCAATATGCAGCGCTTTTGTCGGAAAACGGAAATGAAGAAGCCGCATACGCCATGCTAGCGGAGCATCTTCAGAACCGGTCATTACCATCTCAGGCCAGCGACGCGCTGTTGCAGCTGGCCCTGAAACGCAAAGACATCGATGGCTTTAAAACTGCGCTCAAACAAGCGCCTCTCGATGACATAACGGAAAACTCGTTGTGGGATTACGCTGATGCCGCCTTCTCATACAAAGATCCCGAAATCG
>CAZRJZ010000098.1:2644-5928 GCA_964600465.1 uncultured Rickettsiales bacterium | reverse complement strand
GGTGAGGCGGCCTGTTGAGGCACGGAGGCTACCGAAGGCGCAGAAACCGGAATGGCGACAGACTTCCCGGTTGCACCGCTCACCTTGTCCGCAAGAACCTTGAAGCGCTCACGTTCCTGCTCCAGCTGCTTTTGCTGCTCCTCCAGCAGTTTTTTCTGCTCGTTTAAGCGAGCTTCCTGGGCGGTGAGGCGCTGCGACTGCGCTTCCACCGCTTTTAAAAGCGCTGCCACATCGGCATCCTGGTTGGCGGTTTCCGCATACGCAACAGAGGCGCCAGAAAGGCATACTAGTGAAAATGCGAGATATGAAAATGTGCGGTTCAGATGATTCATAGGAAGCTGCGTAGCATAGTTTAGTAAAACTTTACAAACAAAATTTTTATCTTTTAATTTCTAAAAACATATTTTTATTTTTTCTGCACTTTCTGCATGGAGTCAAGCACCATGTTAAGGCGCAAAACATTCACGCGTGGCTGACCAAACACACCAAACTGGCGCCCCTGCACATCATCGGCAATGAGTTTGCGCAGTTCCTTCTCCTGCATGCCACGCGCACGCGCCACACGCGATACTTGAAAATAGGCAGCTTCCGGGCTGATATGCGGATCCAGACCGCTTGCCGAAGACGTCACGAGTTCAATAGGAATACGCGCTTGATTTTTAGGATCGGCAGCACGCAAGCGCAGGATGCGCTCCTTAATCGCCACTAAAGAAGCAGGATTACCCGGACTGAGGTTAGACCCTCCTGAAAGAGTCGCATTGCACGCGGAAGCAGAGGGACGTCCCCAGAAATATTCAGCACCCAAAAAGCACTGCCCAAGCAACTCCGATCCGATCACTTTCTCCTGCCTTGTGATAAGACTCCCGGAAGCGCTTTGCTGAAACAGCAGGCGCGAAATAACGCTCACACAAAACGGGTAGACCCCGCCCAGTAACACCGTAAAGCAAAGCAGCAACGCAAACGCGGCACGCATGGACTTAAGGCAAGACAACATCATACCGCTCCCAGCGCTGCAAGCAGCATGTCAATCATTTTAATGCCAACAAACGGTGCCAGCATACCCCCTAAGCCATACACAAGAAGATTGCGCCTTAAAAGCACGATTGCCGGCGCAGGCGTGTATTTTACGCCCTTAAGCGCCAGCGGAACGAGCGCAATGATAATCAATGCATTAAAGATAACCGCGGAAAGAATAGCGCTCAGCGGCGAAGCAAGCGCCATCACGTCCAAACGGCCAAGACTGGGATAAGTGCTTACGAATGCCGCTGGAATAATGGCAAAATACTTGGCCACATCGTTAGCGATGCTAAAGGTAGTCAGGCTTCCGCGCGTCATAAGCAGCTGCTTGCCAATCTCTACAATCTCAATCAGCTTGGTAGGATCGGAATCCAGATCGATCATATTGGCGGCTTCTTTGGCGGCTTGCGTACCGGAATTCATGCACACCGCCACATTGGACTGCGCCAAGGCCGGAGCGTCGTTGGTGCCGTCGCCTACCATCGCCACCATCTCACCGCTTGCCTGCTTCTGGCGGATTAATTTAAGCTTCGCTTCCGGCGTCGCCTGCGCCAAATAGTCGTCCACCCCTGCTTCCGCAGCAATAGCGGCGGCGGTAATGGGATTATCGCCCGTAATCATCACGCTTTTAATGCCCATTTTGCGTAAATCCGCTAAGCGCTCTTTAATGCCGCTCTTAACAATATCTTTCAGATACACCACCCCCAGCGTGCGCGTGTCTTCTATGACAACCAGCGGCGTGCCGCCCATGCGCGCGATATCTTCCACTTTTTTCATCACATCTTCCGCAATAGCGGCATTGTGTATTTTTATTTTTTTCTCCACCGCATCGGCGGCTCCTTTGATAATCTCCCGTCCGCCTTCCAGCACCAGACCACTTACGCGAGTCTCGGCGCTAAATTCAATCAGTTGCGCGCCCCCCGGCAAATCTCCTTTTGCCAGCCCATATTTTTTGCGCGCCAAGGCCACAATACTCTTGCCCTCTGGCGTAGAATCCGCCAGGGAAGACAGCATAGCGGCGCTTGCCAAGGCTTGCATATCTACTCCTAAAGCCGGATAAAAATCCTCGGCCTGCCGGTTGCCATGCGTAATAGTTCCCGTTTTATCGAGCAGTAAAATATTCACATCCCCCGAAGCTTCCACCGCACGGCCGGACATAGCAATCACGTTGGCTTTCAACAACCGGTTCATACCCGCAATACCAATGGCAGAAAGCAATCCGCCGATCGTGGTTGGAACCAAACACACCAATAGCGCCACTAAAATAGTCACCGAAACAACGCTCCCCTCCCCCGCACTCGCAACGCTGTACGCGGAGAAAGAAAAAAGGCTTGCAATGGCCAGAAGAAACACGATCGTCAGCATGGCAAGCAGAACAGACAGAGCAATCTCGTTGGGTGTTTTCTGGCGCTTGGCGCCCTCTACCAGTGAGACCATTTTATCGAGGAAGGTTTCCCCCGGATTGCTGCTAACGCGAATCACCAGCCAATCTGAAAGCACGCGCGTGCCGCCGGTTACGGCATCCGAATCGCCGCCGCTTTCCCGGATCACCGGCGCACTCTCACCCGTAATGGCGCTTTCGTCCACACTGGCAATCCCATCAAGCACCTGCCCATCTCCGGGAATGAAATCCCCCGCTTCTGCGTAAACCACATCCCCGGCCTTGAGCGCAGAGGCAGGCACTAACTCAAATTCCGCATGCTCTTTCGGATCAAATAAGCGCTTTGCCTTCACCTCCCGGCGAAGCGACCGCAAACTCTCCGCCTGCGCCTTCCCTTTTCCTTCCGCAATGCTTTCCGCCATACTCGCAAAAAGCACCGTAAACCACAGCCACACCGCTATGCTAAGCGTAAACCACACCGGCTCGCCGGATTCCGCCTCCACGCCCACTAAGCGCAACATTAAAAGCACCGTTACCACCCCTGCGCCCATGAACACCGTAAACATCACCGGATTACGAATCTGCATACGCGGATCCAGCTTCCGAAACGCCGCTACGCAAGCAAGCATCAGGCGCTTTTTATCAAATACCGCAGCTTCCACAGACATATCAGTCCCCGTGTAATCGCAAATGTTCGGCAACCGGCCCAAGCGCCAGTACCGGAACATAGGTTAGCACCCCTACCAGCAGAATCACCGCCACCAGCATGCCCGTAAAAATGGGAGTATGAGTGGGAAGCGTGCCTGCGCTTGCAGGGATAATGTTTTTCTCCGCCACGGCGCCGGCGAGCGCCAACGCGGCAATAATCACCATAAACCGGCCTAAA
>CAZRJZ010000098.1:0-2634 GCA_964600465.1 uncultured Rickettsiales bacterium | reverse complement strand
CAACGTATTATAAAACGGCGAATTGGCCGAAAGCCCTGCAAACGCGCTCCCGTTATTATTAGCACTCGAACTAAGCGCATAGACGATTTCACTGAATCCCTGTGGGCCGGGATTGAATACGCCAGCGCGTCCGGCCTCTACCGACACCGCAAGCGAAGCGCCGCTTAAAACCAATATCGCCGGCACAAGCAGGATAAGCGACGCCATTTTAATCTCAAACGGACCCAATTTTTTGCCTAAAAATTCCGGCGTCCGCCCCACCATCAGTCCTCCAATGAATACGGTAATCACCACGAAAACAAGCATCCCAACCATACCGCTGCCTACGCCGCCAAAAACAATCTCGCCCAGCTGGATCAGCAGCAGCGGCGCCAACCCGCCCAGCGGCATATACGAATCATGCATCGAGTTAACAGAGCCATTGGACGTGGCCGTTGCCGCCGCCGCCCACAAAGCAGAAGCCGTGCTTCCAAAGCGCACCTCTTTGCCTTCCATATTTCCGGCGCGCGTATCCAGATCTAGGGCCGACAACGCGGGATTTACGGAAGACTCCTGATAGATGCACCAGGCCGCCAGAGGGACGAAAATAACGGTCATGGCCGCTAAGATAATCCATGCCTGCCGCCGCTGACCCGCCATCACGCCGAAACTATAGACGAAACACACAGGAATCAACAATATCGCCAGCAGTTCGATGAAATTGGAAAACGGCGTCGGATTTTCGTAAGGATGAGCAGAATTGGCGTTAAAAAAACCGCCGCCATTTCCCCCAAGCTGTTTGATTGCGACCTGCGAAGCGGCCGGCCCCATGGGCAAAACATAGGCATTCGTCGACAATTTTTCGGTCGCCGTTTTTTCCAGCGGAGCATACGTCACGTAAGCCATCCCATTTTGGATGACCCCCTGCGACACCAGGAGCGCCGACCATAAGAGCGATAACGGTAAAAGGATATACAATACCCCCCTTACCAGATCGCTCCAGAAATTTCCTATCCATTGCACCTGCCGGCGGCCAAACGCACGGAATAACGCGACCGCCACCGCCATTCCCACCGCCGCGCTCGCAAAATTCTGCACGCCCAACCCTGCCATCTGACTAAAATAGCTTAGCGTTTGCTCAGGAACATAACTTTGCCAATTGGTATTAGTCAGGAAACTGACTGATATGCTAAACGCGAGATCCGGCGCAAGAGCAGGCATGTTTTGCGGATTGAACGGCAATACATCCTGCAGGCACAAAATAATATACAGGAACACAAAACTCATCGCAGAAAACGCCAGCACCGCATACGCATATTGGCGCCACCCCATGTCTTCCCCAGGATCAATTCCCGCCAACCGGTAAAAACCGCGCTCCAGCGGAGAAAAAAAACTCTCCAGCTTTAACGGCTGCCGCATATAAACATGCGCCATATAAGCGCCTAGCGGTTTAATCAATACCAGCAATACCGCAATGAGGAGTATGCACTCGATCATTAAAACTCCTAAGCTCTCAAGGGAAAATTTCAGGCTTTAACAATGCCGCCAGCAGGTAGGCAAACAGCAGCAGGCAAACCAGTCCAACCAGCACATAGAACCATGTCATCAGATCACTCTTTCAAACTGGAAAAACACCATACGCACGCGCCGCAAAAGATGAAGAGCGCTAAGCCCACCGCAAGGAAAATGAAAAACATGCCGCGTATAAAAGCCGATTTCAAAACTGTGGCGGAATATAGAAGGAGAATGCATGGCTTGTCAAAATGAATTAGCAAACCTTCCTTATACTGTTTCCTAGAATGATGCATTCTGATAGCTTAGGCTTTCACACTGTGCAGGACATCATGCCGCTCATCCTTGGAATCGACCCTGGTCTCACCCACACGGGCTGGGGTATTATACGGTCGCAAGGCAGCGCGTTAAGCTACGTAGCCGCCGGCGCGTTTTCCACTAAGGCCACAGAGACATTAAGCGCACGCCTAAAACGGCAGCACGACGCATTATCACACGTTATTGCCCTCTATCGCCCATCCGAAGCCGCGGTGGAGGAGACTTTTGTAAATAAAAACAGCGCATCCAGCTTAAAGCTCGGTCAAGCGCGAGGCGCTATTTTGCTGACGCTTTCGTTGCATCATCTGGAGGTATGGGAATACCCCGCAAATTTAATTAAAAAAACCGTATGCGGCAACGGACATGCGCAGAAAGAACAAATTGCGCAGATCGTGCGCATGTTGCTTCCGGCCTGCCAAGAGACATTAAAACCGGATGCCACGGACGCGCTTGCCGCCGCCATTTGCCATGCGCAACACGCCCAACACCGCCTTTGGCAGAAAGCCGCATTACAAGGGAAATAACCGCTGATTTTCTGAATTGTGAAAACAACTTTTTTATCATACTAATTGGCCTATCATGATCGGTTCACTCAAAGGCATTATCGAAGAAACCAGCGATGACTGCGTTGTCATCGACGTAAACGGCGTCGGCTACACGGTATTTTGCCCAGCCCGCTTACTGGCAGGGTTCGCGCCCGGTGAATCCATACGCTTAAGCATTGAAACCCATGTGCGCGAAGACCATATCCATCTTTACGGCTTCCACAGCGCCGCTGACCGGGAATGGTTCCGGCTGTTAACCGGCGTCCAGCGCGTCGGCAGC
>CAZRJZ010000097.1:4403-5955 GCA_964600465.1 uncultured Rickettsiales bacterium | reverse complement strand
GTGCGGCTGCGGCAGGGGCGCACGCAGTGGCTCAAAGAGCGGGCTGCCGGAGGTGAAAGCCTGGATAGTCTATTGCCGGACGCTTTCGCCACCGTGCGCGAGGCCGGTAAGCGCGTCCTGGGAATGCGCCATTTTGACGTGCAGCTTGTGGGGGGAATTGTGCTGCACCGCGGGATGATTGCGGAAATGCGCACCGGAGAGGGTAAAACCCTGGTGTGTACATTGCCCGCTTATTTAAATGCGTTGACCGGCCAGGGCGTGCATGTGGTAACGGTAAACGATTACCTCGCCAAGCGTGATGCCGAATGGATGGGAAAAATCCATCGTTTCTTAGGTCTTACCGTCGGTTGCATTACCCACGGCCTGGATGATGACCAACGCCGCGCTCAATACGCCTGCGATATTACTTATGCCACCAATAATGAGTTGGGTTTTGACTATTTACGCGACAATATGAAATTCACCCGCGATCTCATGGTGCACCGGCCTTTCCATTACGCCATCGTGGATGAGGTGGATTCCATTTTAATCGATGAAGCGCGTACCCCGCTGATTATTTCCGGCCCGACGGAAGATAATTCCGATCTCTACACCAAGGTCAACCGCCTTATTCCGGAACTGGCGGCGGAGGATTTTGAAAAAGATGAAAAACAACGCACCGTCACGCTGACCGAAAACGGCGTGAAACGGATGGAGGAGTTACTGCATGCGGCAGGGTTGCTGCAATCGCCGGCTTCGCTTTACGATATTGAGAACGTAGCGATTGTTCATCATGTGAACCAGGCAATGCGCGCGCATAAGCTATTTACCAACGACGTGGATTACATCGTCAAAGACAACAAACTCATCATTATTGATGAATTTACCGGGCGTATGATGGAAGGCCGGCGCTATTCCGACGGTCTGCATCAGGCGTTGGAGGCCAAGGAGCATGTGACGATCCAGAATGAAAACCAGACGCTTGCCAGCATTACCTTCCAAAATTATTTTCGCCTCTATCCTAAGCTCTCCGGCATGACCGGCACCGCGATGACGGAAGCTGGTGAATTCCGCGATATTTATAAGCTTGAGACTATTGAAATTCCTACCAATATGCCGGTTACGCGTATTGACCACGATGACGAAATCTATAGAACCGCTAACGAAAAATACCGTGCCGTGGTAATGCAAATTGTGGAATGCTACATGCACCGCCAGCCGGTGCTGGTAGGGACGGTAAGTATTGAAAAATCGGAATATCTTTCCTCCTTGCTTAAAAGCCAGAAATTCTTCAAGGAGATTGCGCAGGAAGCGGCTGCGCAGGTGGAAACCTTGAAGAAGGACATCCAGAAAAAACCGCACCAGGATCTGCAGAAGCAGCTAGAGCGTGTAGAGAAGGTAACACAACATTTAAAGACCCTGTCGCACGAGAAAATTCCCGTTCCGCATCAGGTGTTAAATGCCCGTTACCACGAGCAGGAAGCGCAGATTATTGCGCAAGCGGGGCGTCCTGCCACGGTCACGATCGCTACCAACATGGCGGGGCGCGGCACGGATATTATGCTTGGCGGTA
>CAZRJZ010000097.1:0-4393 GCA_964600465.1 uncultured Rickettsiales bacterium | reverse complement strand
GAGATGCTCATAGAGCATGCCGCGCTTTCGCTTACCGGGTCTCAAGATGCGATAAAAGTTGAGCAGCTCCGTACCCAGGTGGCGGAAGGAAAAAAAGAAGCACTGGAGGCAGGAGGGCTTTATGTGGTGGCTACCGAGCGCCATGAATCCCGCCGTATTGATAACCAGCTCAGGGGACGTTCCGGCCGCCAGGGTGATCCTGGAGCTTCGAAGTTTTTTATCTCATTGGAAGATGATCTCATGCGCATTTTCGGCTCCGAGCGCATTGATGGATTGCTGCAGAAGCTGGGGTTAAAAGACGGCGAGGCCATTACTCATCCCTGGATGACACGCGCCATGGAGCGCGCGCAAACCAAGGTTGAAGGCCGCAACTATGAGATGCGCAAAAACCTGCTTAAGTTTGACGATGTTATGAATGACCAGCGTAAAGTCATCTACGAGCAGCGTATTGAACTGATGGAGGCTACGGATGTTTCAGAAACCATTGCGGCCATGAGACAGGAGGTGAATGCTCAGCTTGTCGCCGCCTATATTCCTGCGAAATCTTACGCGGAGCAATGGCAGACAGAGGAATTACAAAAAGAGCTTTTCCGCATTTACGGGCTGCATCTTCCCGTAGTGGAATGGGGCAAGGAAGAAGGCATTGCCGATCAGGAAATATTACAGCGCCTGACGGACGCTACCAATGCGCTGATGCAGGCCAAGGAAGAAAAGTACGGCGTGCCATTGATGCGTTCGGTGGAAAAGCGGCTGTTGCTTCAAACCCTGGACGGATTATGGAAGGATCATTTGCTTTCGCTGGATCATTTGCGTCATGGCATTAACCTCCGGGCTTATGGCCAGCGTGATCCGCTCAACGAATACAAGCAGGAGGCCTTTACGCTATTTGAGCATATGCTTAATTATCTGCGTGACCTGGTTACTGAACGGATGGCGCACTTGGAAATTTCCGTCCAGCCTCCGGACGGCTGGGAACGCACGGCTGCGCCGAAACGTATGCAAGAATCTCGTGTCGATCCCGCTGATTTGGCCGAACAATTACCCGAAAAGGAAGAAAAAATTGGCCGCAACGAGCCGTGTCCCTGTGGTTCCGGGAAGAAATATAAACATTGTCATGTCGTGCTGAAATAAGATGGCTGATCTTACGTATTTCTATAAAGTTATCCAGTCTCGGCGTAGCGCTAGCCCGGAAGAATCGTACGTGGCGCGGCTGTTTGCTAAGGGCAGGAATAAAATTGCGCAGAAAGTGGGAGAGGAGGCGGTTGAAGTGGTGATTGCTTCTATGGCAGGAGACCGGCAGGAAGTGATCAATGAAAGCGCGGATCTGCTTTTCCACTGGCTGATCCTGCTCAACGAAGCGGGCATACCGCCTGAAGAAGTTTTACAAGAAATGCAGCGCCGGGAAGGAATTTCCGGATTGATGGAAAAATCAAGCAGGGAGAAACCATAATATGCCACAAATGCTCGATAAAACCGTTCTGGATGTTTTATTCAATTCTGCGCGTAGTTTTTCTGCTTGGCAAAAAAAACCCGTGGAAGACGCATTGCTGGTGCAGCTCTATGATCTGGTGAAAATGGCGCCAACCTCCGCCAACTGCCAGCCGATGCGGGTGGTATTCGTGCGTTCCAAGGAGGTGAAAGAAAAATTAAAGCCCTGCCTGGATGCCGGCAATGTGGAAAAGACCATGCAAGCGCCGGTTACCGCTATTATTGCGCAGGATATGGCGTTTTATGAGCAAATGCCGAAACTTTTCCCGCATGCGGATGCGCGCAGCTGGTTTGCCGGCAATCCCCAAAAAATTGCCGACACCGCGTTCCGCAATAGCTCACTGCAGGGCGGCTACCTGATTCTAGCCGCAAGGGCGCTTGGACTTGATTGTGGGCCGATGTCAGGGTTTGACCAGGCGAAGCTGGATGCGGCGTTTTTTGCAGGCACGCAGATACGTTCCAACTTCTTATGTAATTTAGGGTACGGCGACCCTGCATCCTTGCATCCGCGCTTACCCCGTCCGGCATTCAGCGACGCTTGCAGCATTGCATGAAATTGCCCATGCCGTACGATAATTCCAATATTTTTGCCCGCATTCTTCGCGGGGAAATTCCTTGCAAAAAGATATACGAAGATGCGTATGCCATGGCGTTTGAAGATATCCAGCCGGAAGCGCCGGTGCATGTGCTGGTGGTGCCTAAGGCGGACTATACGTCGTTCGACGATTTTGCTTTCCACGCTCCGGCGGAGATGGTTACCGGGTTTTTCAAGTCCGTGCAAAAAACTGCCGACATATTGGGACTTGCCGAAAACGGGTACCGCATAATCAGTAATCATGGCGTTGCCGCGAGCCAAAGCGTGCCGCATTTCCATGTCCATATTTTAGCAGGCAAGCCGCTTGGCAAATTACTGTCGGCAGAATAGCGATTGGCGTATAAACTATTGCTTATTAGAGCGGATTATTGCTATGTGGGATTTATGTGCCGCCCAAATTTTAAGAAATTCCACCCATGTCCCACCGTATATTGATTATTGATTTTGGCTCGCAAGTGACGCAGTTGATTGCGCGCCGTGTCCGCGAAAGCGGCGTTTATTGCGAAATCTTCCCCTGTACAGCCGAGGCGAGCGCCATTGCCGCTTTTGCCCCGAAAGGCATTATCCTCTCTGGCGGTCCGGCCTCTGTGCATACGGATTTTTCTCCCCGCGTGAGTGAAACAGTCTTTGCTCTTGGTGTTCCGGTGCTTGGTATTTGCTATGGTGAGCAGCTTATGTGCCAGATGCTTGGCGGCAAAGTGGAAGCCTCCGATCATCGGGAATTTGGCCGTGCAATGCTGGATATACGGGAAGCCTGCCGTTTGTTTGAAGGTGTATGGACACCTGGCACGCAGCGTATGGTGTGGATGAGCCATGGGGATCGGGTGATTGCCCTGCCGGCTGGTTTTAAGGCGGTGGCCACCACCCATTCGGCGCCCTTTGCTGCTATTGCTAATGAAACAAAATCATTTTACGGCCTGCAATTTCATCCGGAAGTAGTGCATACGCCGGACGGCGCGAAGCTGTTGCGTAACTTTACGCACGCCATTTGCCGCTGTGATGGGGATTGGACAATGCAGGCGTTTCGCGCCTCGGCTATCCAGCGTATTCGCTCGCAGGTGGGAGCGGGACGTGTAATTTGCGGCTTAAGCGGTGGCGTTGATTCCTCAGTGGTTGCAGCATTGCTGCATGAAGCAATCGGCGATCAACTCATCTGCATTTTTGTGGATACCGGCTTACTGCGCGCTGACGAAGCCATCCAGGTAGATAATCTCTTCAGAACGCATTTTCATATTCCCCTGGTGCGGGTGGATGCAAGCCTATTGTTTCTTGAGCGGTTAAAAGGAGTGAGCGATCCGGAAACAAAGCGCAAAATTATTGGCGCTACATTCGTAGAAGTCTTCGAGCGTGAGGCGCAAGCCGTAGGCGGAGCTGATTTCCTGGCGCAAGGCACGCTTTATCCGGACGTCATTGAGTCCGTGTCTTTTACAGGAGGACCTTCCGTAACCATTAAGTCGCACCACAATGTAGGCGGTTTACCGGAACGGATGAATATGAAGCTCGTGGAGCCATTGCGGGAATTATTCAAAGATGAAGTGCGCAAGCTTGGACTGGAACTTGGCATGCCTGCGGATATGGTGGGGCGTCATCCGTTCCCAGGCCCTGGCCTTGCTATTCGTATTCCAGGTGAGATTAGTCAGGAAAAAATCGATGTTTTACGCAAAGCCGATAGTATCTATCTGGAAGAAATACGCGCAGCTGATCTTTACAACGAGATATGGCAGGCGTTTGCGGTGTTGCTTCCGGTAAGAACCGTGGGCGTCATGGGAGATGCGCGCTCTTACGAATATGTCTGCGCGCTTCGAGCCGTTACCTCCACCGACGGCATGACGGCCGATTACTATCCCTTCGACCATACTTTTTTAAGCCGTGTTTCAGGGCGCATTATTAACGAAGTGCGTGGCATTAACCGTGTGGTGTATGACATTACCAGTAAACCTCCAGGAACCATAGAATGGGAATAATCACCCACGCACAGCAGTCATGATAATTCTTGGTCTTACCGGCGGGATTGCGATGGGAAAATCCACCGTCGCAGCGCAATTTAAACGTCTTGGCGCGCAGCTATGCAGCGCCGATGCGCTGGTACACCGCTTAATGGAGCCTGGAGGCGCGGCTTATGGCGCAATTTGCAGGCGCTTTCCCGAAGCATGTAAAAAAGGGTACATTGACCGGGCAATACTGGGCGCAGCGGTGTTTAATGATGAAGCGGCGCTTGACGAGCTGGAAAATATATTGCATCCGCTTGTGCAAGACTTAGAAGAAGCATTCATTCGGCGAGCCTCTGTTTCAGGGGTAAAATTTTGCGTA
>CAZRJZ010000096.1:0-6125 GCA_964600465.1 uncultured Rickettsiales bacterium | reverse complement strand
GAAAACAGCACCGCGTTGCCAAGTCCGCCACCGGCAAGCAACACCGTTTCTGATTCTGGAATCTCCGTAGGTGAACCGGTTGGCCCCATGAGCACGACCTTCTCACCGGGTTGAAGGTGGATGCATAAATCCGAAGAACCGCCCATCTCCAAAGCAATCACCGCCACCAGGCCTTTTTGCTTATCCACCCAGGCGCCGGTCATGGCCAAACCTTCCATGGCAAGGGTTGTATGCTTTGTTTTTCGCGCAGAGGATTCATAGTTTTGCAAACGGTAAAACATTCCCGGCTTAAACGCCTTTGCCGCCAATGGCGCATGGATCACCACCTCCACAATGGTTGGCGTAAGCCGGTTTACCGCGTGCACATGGGCGTTGAGCTGAGAAGAAATATGGGTGAGAAAATCATCCCCCTTCCAGGGGGAGGGAGTTTGCCGCCGTGCCAGTACCGCAGTTACTACTTTATATCCCTGCTTGGCACTGGCCATGGCCTTTACCACATTGCCCGCGTAAGAAGGATGCAAGTCTCCAAAAAAACTCACCCCCCGGCCATCCGGCTCCAGGGACATCAGTACTTCAGCTTGCGTAGGCTTGACGCTTCGCTCCGGCGACACAGGCTCTCCGGCGGCATTGACCGCACGAAACCATTTGCCATCTAAGTGGAAGTGTCCGGCATCCTCCCGCGCTAGCACGGTATTGGGATTTGTTCCCGCAGCAATAAGAAGCGCTTTGGCCGGAAGTATTCTTGCTCCTTCTTCTGTCCGGCAGCAAATGGCCGATAGATGCCCCCAGGAATCGCACTGCACGGAAATAGGCTCTAAATTCTCCGCAAAGAAAATCCCCTCCTCCAGACCTTTTTCCACTTCTTCATGGTTGAGGCGGTAACTTGGCGAATCCTGGAGAGATCTACGGTACACCACCGTGACGCCACCCCAACGTTGCAGCAACGAGAGAGTATCCCCGGTGGGCTTTTCTCTCTCGCGTCGCAGCATAGAGGCGTGGTTTAAAAATTCCTCGGCAACCTCCCGCTCTTCTTCAGTCCAGCCTGCTTCTGCGGTCTCTTTTCCCAATATTTCATACCGCGCCAGGAATTTCTCCACCTGCACCGGATAATAGGCAAGCGCCTCTGTTGCCGTATCAATAGCCGTAAGGCCGCCGCCCACCACCACCACCGGTAGGCGCAGTTGTAAATTCGCAATAGAATCCCGCTTCGCCGCGCCGGTCAGTTGCAAGCTCATCAAAAAATCCGAGGCCGTGCGTACCCCGCGCGCCAACCCGTCCGGAATGCCAAGAAGGTTTGGTTTTCCGGCGCCCATGCACAGGCAAAGATGATCAAACCCAAGCTCCCAGGCGCTCTGATAGGTTATTTGCGAGCCAAAACGCACGCCGCCTGCCAGTGCAAACGCTGCACGCCGCTCCAGCAGCAGCCGGATAATGGTGAGGTAATTCTTATCCCACCGCACGGTAATCCCGTACTCTGCCACACCGCCAAACCCTGCCTGGGTGCGAGCATCCAGATCTTGATGCAGCGCAGCAATGTCTTTGATCGGCTCATGTAGTAAGGCTTGCGGCAATGGCTCGATTTTCAATCCGTCCACCGCCATCACCGTATGGCCTTCGTTCAATAAATAATGCGCAAGCGTATACCCTGCTGGCCCCAACCCCACCACTAAAACGCGCTTTCCGGTTTGCTCTTTCGGCAAGGGATTGGCCATGTTGAGAGGATTCCAACGTGTAAGCAGAGAGTAGATTTCGAATCCGTAAGGCAGCGCTAAAACATCGTCCAGTGTGCGTGTTTCGGTCAGTGGAATATCCACCGGTTGCTGCTTTTGATAGATGCAGGCTTTCATGCAATCGTTGCAAATGCGGTGACCGGTGCCGGCACAGAGCGGATTATCCACCGTGACCGCCGCGAGCGCGGCAATGGCGTGGCCTTGCGCCTTCAACTCATTCATTTCAGAGATTTTCTCTTCCAAAGGACAGCCGGTGAGCGTGGCGCTCAAAGGGTTCTTTTTAAACGTACCGTCTCTTTCCCTGATGAGCACAATAAATGCAATAATTCGCCTCATCCAGCGCGCGCTCCAGGCTGCCTTTGGGATCGGTGAGCGCAAAGCCTTGGCGGTTACGCCGGTGGCCGGGCGGTATTTTAAGCATGCGCACACCATGGCGCAACTCGGTTTCCAGTGGAATTAGCTGCTCATAGTCGAGTTTTTTTGCCAGCTTAAAGAGCACGCCGTTTGCATGCTTCTTTTTTCCTTCTTCCGCGTAAAGCGCCCACGCGGCGTAGGCTTGGGCGGCTTCGAGAGATGTTGCATATTCTTCTGGTTTTTCCAGCCATTTCATGACCATTGTGGCAAATTCAAGCTCATCTTTCTGCCAAAGATCGGCTTCCGGCGGGTTTTTCCAGGCCGCCACTTCTTCGGGCTTAAACGCTTTCGCCACCCGCCGTTGCACAAACAGGCGCTTGCAGGCATATAGCGGGTTTAAGCGGTGGTGTGCGGCCTGCAATGCCTCCACTTCCGCCTCTATCTGAAAGAGCCTGCTTAAGAACTTCTCCAATTCCGGCGCAAGCGCCAGCAATAGGTCAGATTCTTCCTTCAGCGAAAGCGACTGAGGCGCTAAACGCGCTGTCATTAAGCGGTTGAACAGCGCCGTATCGGCCTCTTCAAGCGCATCCGTAAACAGCTGATCCAGGCGGATCAGCCCACTGCGCGTGTAAAGATCGGTGAAGTTAAAATCGAAAGCAAGTTTCATGGCAGGAGCGTATCAGGAACTTCACGCTGTATAAAGCGGGTTTAAATCCCGGATTTCCCTCTCGTTGGGATGGGTTTCCCCACGGCCAACCGATATGTAATGAAATCCCGCCGCCTGCATGGCGCGGCGCGTGTAGATATTACGTAAATCCACCACCAGGGGCGCGCGAAGCAGGGTTTTTACACGCGCCATATCCAGCATTTTAAACTCATTCCACTCGGTAAGAATCACCAGCGCATCGGCATCTTTCATGGCGGCATACGCGCTTGGAGCATAAACAACGCTGTCGCCAAAAAATGCTTTTGCTTCCTGCATACCTTGCGGATCATATACGTTCAGCATTGCTCCCAGCTCTTGCAGGCGCGGCAAAATGGTGAGACTTGGCGCTTCACGCATGTCATCGGTGGCGGATTTGAAGGTTAGTCCAAGAATAGCCAGGGTTTTGCCTTTTAAATCCCCGCCGCACGCCATCCGAATTTTTTCTGCCATACGCAACTTGCGCTGATGATTGCTCTCAATCAGCGCGTTGATAATCAGGCTCGGAGCGCCGGCATTGCGCGCAAACCCGTCCAGCGCCAGCGCATCTTTAGGAAAACACGATCCGCCAAACCCGGGACCGGGGCGCAAAAATTCTTTTCCTATGCGCTTATCCATGCCCACGGCTGCCGCAACATCCCGGATATTGGCGCCCAGCTTCTCGCAGATATCGGCAATCTCGTTAATGAGCGCCACTTTCGCCGCCAGCATGGTATTGGCGGTGTATTTAATCATCTCCGAGCTTTCAAAGGTGGTAACAAAAAGCGGTGCGCCGTTTTTGCATAGCGGCGCATAAAGTTCCGCAAGCACCGCATGCGTGCGCGGGTTGTCAATCCCCACCACAATACGATCCGGCTGCATAAAATCAGCGATGGCCGAACCTTCCCGCAAGAACTCCGGATTCGATGCGGCCAATACCGTTGGACAGTGCGAAGCCAGCATATCGCGTATACGCCTTGTGGTGCCAACCGGCACCGTGGATTTCAACACAATGACCCGCTCTTTACTATCTCCGGTCAGGCAGGCCGATAATTCTTCCGCAACCGCGTCAATTAAAGTAAGATCTGGCAGACCATTATCTTCCCGGGGCGGCGTGCCTACGCAGATAAAAATGACATCGGCGGATGTTATGGCCTGCGCTGTGTCGGCAGTAAATAAAAGCCTGCCGGCGGCGCGGTTTTTTACAATCAGATCTTCCAAACCCGGTTCATAGATAGGGGAAATATTTTTCTCAAGCAGGGCAATTTTATGCGTGTCCTTATCGGCGCAGACTACCGGGTATCCGAGCTGCGCAAAACACACGCCCGTTACCAGGCCAACATATCCTGCGCCGATAATGGCAATGTGAGGCATGGCAGCATTTCTTCCAGCAAACGAATGCGGTTGCAACTTATTTCTTTATTTCTTCTTCCGCGTAAACGCCCCAAAGGCTTTTACGTTTTAACCAGCCTTTGCGTCCCTGGATCTGAACATGGCACCAGTCCTTGCGGCATTCGATAAGCTTTGCCAATACATTCTCGCCTACCCGCAATGCCGGTGCTGATTTTTCTTCCGGCTCATTACGTAAAACCTGCTGCTTTCCTTTTATCAGTACATTACGTCCGCCGTCCACCATGGCTTTGTAGACCCAGCCGCTCGTTCCCTCCGCATCGCGGATTTTTCGCCAATATTCAAACTCTTCAATGATTTCCACCGGAAGGCCTTCCCGGCGATACACCCATAAAATCGGATAGCGCGTACCAGGGCCGGAGCGCACGTTCACCTCGTTCGATTTCAGTGAAACAAAGCGTGGTACGGGAAGCCCTGAATGCGTCTTAGCGGCATTATTGTTCTCTTCCGCCTGTGCGGCACCCAACAGGCACACTAATAATATAGGAAGTAAAAGGCGTGGATACATGCGGCCGAGCTTACGAATTTGCGGTTATGGATGCAAGTCATTCAATGGCAATGCGCGCAATTGGGATTCGGCAGAATCCGGCTACGGCGAAATCCGGCCGCCAGCGCATCATACTGAAGCAGCCACCCGGAGAGCGATTGTCCGATACCAAGCAGCTCCTTTACAGTCTCCAGCGCCTGCATGCTGCCCACGACTCCTGCAAGCGCTCCCACAATTCCTTCCTGCGCGCATGAAATTTCCCGTTGCGGCATATCCGGCACAAAGCAGCGATAACAGGGATGCGGCTCCCCAAGATACGCTTTAAACGTAGAAATTTGTCCTGAAAATCCGCTGATCGCCGCCGATATAAGCGGCTTTCTTGCAGAAAAGCACGCTTCATGCACCGCAAATCGGGTGGCGAAATTATCTGAACCATCTAAAATAAGGTCATAATGCCTAATAATAGCTTCCTCTCCCCGGAAGACAGAGGGAGCAGTGGCGGGAAACCGGTTAGCATAAATTTCCACCGCGCATTCCGGATTGATTTCTTCCACGCGGTCCTTGGCCGCTTCTACTTTCAAGCGCCCGATATCGCCGGTTTCATACAAGGTTTGGCGCTGTAGATTGGAAAGCTCTACGCGGTCATCATCTATAATGCCGATACGGCCTATGCCCATGGCCGCCAAATACCCAATGGACGCGGCTCCCAATCCACCCGCGCCGACAACGAGCGCCGATTTTTGCGCCAATTTTTTCTGCCCCTCTTTCCCGATTTCCGGCAGCACAAGGTGGCGAGCGTAGCGGCGAGCGTATGCTTCAATCACTCGGCAAACAGATCTGTGCTTAAATAACGCTCAGCGCAGGAAGCGGCCACCACCACAATCAACTTGCCTTTCATTTCCGGCCTAGCACCCACCTTCAATGCCGCCGCAATCGTAGCGCCGGAAGAAATGCCTACCGGAATACCTTCCAGCGCCGCCATTTTACGGGCAGTGTCAAAGGATTCGTCGTTACTAACCTTCACTACTTCATCAATTAGCTGGCGCTCTAAAATATCTGGCACAAAGCCAGCGCCAATCCCCTGAATTTTATGCGGACCCGGCGATCCACCGGAAAGCACGGGGCTTGCCTCCGGCTCCACGGCAATAATTTTAATCGAGGCTTTGCGCGGTTTGAGGGTTTGCGCCACGCCGGTAATGGTGCCACCTGTGCCTACACCAGTAATAAACACGTCTATCTTCCCATCCGTATCCCGCCATAATTCCTCCGCCGTAGTGCGGCGATGAATTTCCGGGTTAGCAGGGTTTTTAAACTGCTGAAGCATTAGCGCGTTCGGGTTGCTTGCCACCATTTCTTCCGCACGTGCAATAGCGCCTTTCATCCCCAGAGCCGCCGGGGTCAACTCCAGCTGCGCCCCAAGAATTTTTAGCATTTTTCGACGTTCAATCGACATGCTCTCTGG
>CAZRJZ010000095.1:0-6148 GCA_964600465.1 uncultured Rickettsiales bacterium | reverse complement strand
AACTTCTGGTTGTAAAAGAGAAAGAAATTCTCGGCGGATAGGAGTCGTCGCGCCGGCATGGAGAACTCTTCGATTCCTCATCATATCGCTGTTATTATGGATGGCAATGGCCGTTGGGCAAAAGCCAAGGGGCTGCCGCGTACTGCCGGCCATAAAAAAGGTGCCGATGCCCTGCGCACCATGATGAACACCTGCCGCGATCAAGGCGTGCGCTACCTCACCACGTATGCTTTTTCGTCCGAAAACTGGAAGCGTCCTGCGGATGAAGTTCGGGATTTAATGAAATTACTCCTCTACTATCTGCGGCACGAGCTGCAAACACTGCATAAAAATCGCATCCGCATCCGTTTTATCGGCGATCGTGCGCCGGTGCCGGCGGATATTCGTGACGAAATGACGCAAGCCGAAGCGCTTACCTGCAATCATACGGATTTTCATTTCACTGTGGCGTTAAGCTATGGGGGAAGGCAGGAGATCGTACAGGCGGCTCAATTGCTTGCAAGGCGCGTGGCAAGCGGACAATTGCAGCCGGACGCTATTGGAGAGGCGCTTTTTTCTTCTTCTCTTTATACGCACGGTCTGCCCGATCCGGATCTGCTGATCCGTACCGGAGGGGAGCAGCGCTTAAGCAATTTTCTGCTTTGGCAACTGGCCTATACGGAGCTTTACTTTACGCCCGTATTATGGCCAGACTTCTCAGCGCACGATCTTAAGGAGGCCTGCCATGCATTCACTAAACGAGAACGGCGATATGGAAACGCACAATAAGTCCTTGACGGCGCGTTGGCCGGAGTTGCGCCTCCGGGTGATTTCGGCGTCCGTGCTGATTACGGTAGCCTTGGTAGCCGTGCTCACGGGCGGCTTGTTTTTTACCACGCTGATTATGCTCGGAGCCTTGCTGATGATCCGCGAATGGGATTTCCTTGTACTTAAAGCGAATTTCGGCCCCAAGTGGGCATGG
Organism: uncultured Rickettsiales bacterium; assembly: GCA_964600465.1. Classification (GTDB taxonomy): domain Bacteria; phylum Pseudomonadota; class Alphaproteobacteria; order Rickettsiales; family SXRF01; genus CAYMDD01. The sequence continues at coordinate 5,187 of CAZRJZ010000095.1, read as the reverse complement.
GGCGGTATTGCCTATGTGCTTGTTCCCTGTTTTTGTCTGATCTGGCTGCGTAATATTCAGTTGGAGCACAACCTGGAGGCAGGGCGTTATCTGGTGCTTTTTCTGTTCTTTGCCGTGTGGGGCACTGATATTGGCGCTTATTTTGCCGGTAGAGCCATCGGTGGACCAAAGCTTGCGCCTTCGATTAGCCCGGGTAAGACGTGGGCGGGGTTATTGGGGGGCATGGTCAGTGCAGGATTGATGGGGGTGATCTGCTCTTTTTTTACTCCCTATCCGCCGAGTGCCATAGGCGCAGGGCTGATCGGGGTGGCGCTTGCGATGATTGCGCAGGCCGGGGATTTATTTGAATCCTGGCTAAAGCGCAAAGCGGGGGTAAAAGACAGCGGCGTATTGATCCCCGGCCATGGGGGAATTTTGGATCGGGTAGACGGGCTGATTTTTACGGTGCCGTTTTACGCATTGCTGGTTGCTCTTTATGGGACAAGCGCATGAGCGTTGCGGCTAAGCAGCGCGTATCCGTGCTTGGAATTACCGGTTCCATTGGACGCAGTACAGCCGATATTTTGGTGCAGCATCCGGAACGTTTTAGCGTGCAGGCGCTGACGGCGATGGACAATGTGAAACTGCTTGCCAAGCAAGCAAGAGAGCTAAACGCCCACATCGCCGTTATCGGTAATCCGGCGCATTATCAGGCGTTGAAAGACGCCTTAAATGGCAGTGGCATCGGGGCGGCGGCGGGAGAAACGGCCCTGATAGAAGCGGCGCAAATGCCTTCCGATACGGTGGTTGCCGCTATTGTGGGGGCGGCGGGTTTAAAGCCCACCATGGCGGCGGTGAAGCGCGGGGCGCGTGTAGCGCTGGCCAATAAAGAATGCCTGGTGATGGCGGGGGATTTAATATTAAAGGAAGCGGCGCGCAGCCATGCAGCGCTGATCCCGGTGGATTCGGAGCATAGCGCTATTTTTCAGGCGCTTGAACCATCTCAGATTCACCGCGTTGCGCGTATTACGCTTACGGCGTCCGGTGGGCCGTTTAGAAGCTGGAGCGTGGAGCAAATGGCAAAGGCCACCCCCGCGCAGGCAGTAAAACATCCGAACTGGAGCATGGGCGCAAAAATCTCCGTTGACTCCGCGACGTTGATGAACAAAGGGCTCGAGTGGATTGAAGCGTGCCGTCTGTTTCCCGTGCCACAGGATCGGATAGACATGATTGTTCACCCGGAATCCATTATTCATGGGTTGGTTGCTTATGAAGACGGCTCCGTAATAGCGCAGATGGGCGCGCCGGACATGCGCACCCCCATTGCATATGCGTTGGCATGGCCGGAGCGGCTTGCGACACGTGTGGAGCCGCTTGACCTGATACGCTGCAAATCCCTTACATTTGAGCCGGTGGATACAACCCGTTTTCCTGCGCCTGCTCTGGCGCGCGCTGCACTGGAGGCCAGAAATTCCATGCCGGCCATCTTAAATGCCGCCAATGAAATCGCGGTGGATGCTTTTTTGCAAGGGGCTGCCGCTTTTACGGATATTGTTAAAATCGTTGAAAAAACGATGGAAAAAGCACATAATGACCCTGTTTCCACCATTGAAGACATCGTGAACGCGGATGCAAATGCCCGCAGGATTGCCTCTTCTCTAGCGCATTGAAGGATTACGCTTTTGTTGCTTCAGCTATTGCATACGGTTTTTTCTTTCATTGTGGTGCTCAGCGTCATCGTGTTTGTGCATGAGTTCGGTCATTATTTCGTGGCTCGCTTATGCGGCGTACGGGTAATGGTGTTTTCCATTGGGTTTGGGCGTGAACTTTTCGGCTGGAATGACAGGCATGGCACGCGCTGGAAAATTTCGTTATTGCCGCTGGGCGGTTACGTGAAAATGTACGGTGACGCTTCGGAGGCCAGCACAGCCGACGAAGCGCTTCTTGCTGATTTGCCCGAAAGCGAGAAACAGCAGACATTTCATTACAAATCTCTGCCTAAAAAATCCGCCATTGTAGCGGCAGGGCCGGTGGCGAATTTTTTGCTCACCATTGCGCTGATAACCTATTTCATCATGACCACGGGGCTGCCCTCTACAGAGCCGCTGATCGGCGGGGTACTGCCAGACAGTCCCGCTATGGAGGCAGGTTTCCAGGCGGGAGATCGTGTGTTGCGCGTTGGTGAAACGCCTGTCCGCCGCTTTAACGATATTCCTATTTTACTTGCCACTAATCTGGGAACCCCCGTGGAAGTTGAAATATTGCGGCAAGATAAGCACCTGATTCATACGCTAACGCCCAAAAGCATGGATGAGAAAGATTCGCTCGGCAACAACGTAAAGCGCCCGATGATTGGCATCAAAAGCGCCGAAATCAAATATGAGAATGTGGGCTTTCCCGTCGCCGTATGGGAAGCGGTGAAGCGTACATATGTTATTTGTGCCGTCACGCTGGAGGCAACCGGGCAGATGATTACCGGCAAGCGTGGCATTTCGGACTTAAAAGGGCCGGTGGGCATTGCCAAAATGTCCGGTCAGGCCGCGAATAAAGGCCCGAGCACGATTTTATGGCTTATTGCCATGCTTTCAGCGAATCTGGGTCTGGTGAATTTGTTTCCCATCCCCATGCTCGATGGGGGACATCTGGTCTATTATGCTGCCGAGGCGGCGCGTGGTAAACCGCTGGCGCGGCGCGTGCAGGAATATGGCTATCGCGTGGGGCTTGCCTTTATCGTAATGCTGATGGCCATCACGCTTTTTAATGACCTGCGCAATATTATCTTCTCCTAACAGCGGCGGCGATGGCGTCATATCCCGGCACTCCCTTAACAGGGCCAAGCGCCGCAAAAGCGAGAGGGGCGGCGCAGAGTTGCTCAGCCATGCGAATAATATCAGCGGCCTGAACTTCCTCGATGCGGCGAATGATCTCGGCCAGCTGGATATAGCGCCCAAATACTAAAAGATGCCGTCCTATCCATCCTGCAACGGCTGCGGGGCTTTCGCGGGACATGAGCAATTCCGCTTTTTGCTGGTTGCGCGCGCGATTTAATTCTTCCGCAGAAATTCCGTCAGCCATGCGTTTGACCTCATCCATAAGAATAATCGGGAGATTCTTCCCCTTCTCGGGCGCCGTTGCCGTGTAGATGTCCAGCACGCCGGTATCGGCGTAGGCCTATACGCTGGAGTTTAACGTATAAGCCAATCCTCTTATTTCGCGTATTTCCTGAAAAAGCCGCGAAGACATCCCGCCACCGAGTATCGCGGAAAATAGCTGCAACGCGTAATAATCCGGGTGTTCTAGGCTTACGCCTTGCAAACCCGCCACAAGGTGCAGCTGCTCCAGTTTGCGTGATTGACGGGTATCTCCGCCTTGGTATGCTGCCGGTTCCGGGGCAGTTTGTTCAGAGATTCCGGTGTTGCTGAAATATTCACCTGCCCATTGTACGGCTTGCTCATGCCGAAGATTGCCGGCAAGCGAGAGTACCATACGTCCCGGGCGATAGTGCTTCTGCATCTTAGCGATCATTTCCTCGCGCGTGATGGCGGAAACTTTCTGTGCGGTGCCCAAGATGGAACGTCCCATGGGTTGATCGGGGAAGGCGACGGCATCAAAAAGATCAAAAATCAGATCATCCGGCGTGTCGTGATGCATGGCGATTTCCTGTAAAATCACCTCTTTCTCGCGGATCAGCTCTTGTTCATCAAATAGGGAATTTTGCAAAATGTCGGACAGAATATCCACGGCGATATGCGCATGCTCCTTTAGCACCTTGGCGTAATAAACCGTATGCTCCAGGGAGGTGTATGCATTGAATTGGCCGCCGATATTGTCGAATTCCTCGGCAATTTGGCGCGCATTGCGTTTGCTTGTCCCTTTAAACGCCATATGCTCCAATAGGTGTGAAATACCGCCTTCTTGCGGATTCTCATAGCGTGCGCCAACATTGACCGATACGGTGACGGCGACACTTTCCACGCCAGGCAGATACTCGCTGGCGACACGTAGGCCGTTGGGGAGCGCGGAACATTGATACGTCATAAGGTAACAGAAATCGCTATGGGATTATTAAAATGAACGAACATCCTAATGCAAGGGCAGCTGCGGCACAAGGAAGGGTTTCAGGCGCAGTATTTTTTAATGGATTCATTGGCGTAAGTGCGCTAGTGCTACGGCTTTGGTAGTGTCATTTTTATTGGGAGTGCGGTGTCATGGCAGGCGAAATTATCGTTCCGAATCTGGGAGAATCGGTCTCGGAGGCAACGGTGGCAAAATGGTTTAAAAAAGCCGGGGAGGCGGTGGCGCAGGATGAGGCGCTTGTGGAGTTAGAGACCGATAAGGTAACCATGGAGGTCAATGCGCCCGCAAGCGGTGTGCTGAAGGAAATTAAGGTTGCAGAAGGCAGTAACGTTGAGGTTGGCGCTTTGCTTGGTCTGATTGAAGTGGGAGCCGCAGCTCCTAAAGGTGCCGCTCCCGCAGCAAGTGCAGCAAAACCAGCCGCAGCGCCAACTTCTGCTGCGCAATCCGCGCAGGCCAGTGTGCCGCAGCCCGGTCCGGCGGCGCGTAAGCTGCTGGAAGAAACGGGGGTTAACGCCGCAAGCGTTGCTGGCACGGGCAAAGATGGCCGGGTGACTAAAGGCGATGTGCTGGAAGCTGCCGGCGCGCAGCGTGCTGCCGGCGGGGGTGTTCTCCAAGGTCCGCGTGAAGAGCGGGTAAAAATGAGCAAATTACGCCAGGTGATTGCCAAGCGCTTGAAAGATTCGCAAAATACCGCGGCCATCCTTACCACGTTTAACGAAATCGACATGAGCAATGTCATTGCTCTGCGAGGTGAATATAAAGACGCGTTTGAGAAGAAGCATGGCTTGCGCCTCGGGTTTATGGGCTTTTTTGTAAAAGCGGCAGTCAATGCGCTGAAGGAAATTCCAGCGGTGAATGCCAGCATCGAGGGCGATGAGATTGTTTACAAGCATTATTGCGATATTGGCGTGGCCGTGGGCACCGAGCAAGGGTTGGTGGTGCCGGTTATACGTAATGCCGATCAGCTCTCTATTGCGGAAATTGAGGCGGAAATTGCGCGCCTGGCGGCAAAAGCCCGTGAAGGCAGTTTGGCGATGAGCGACCTTTCCGGCGGCACATTTACTGTCTCCAACGGGGGTGTTTATGGTTCGCTGATGTCCACGCCGATCATTAATCCGCCGCAATCGGGTA
>CAZRJZ010000094.1:0-6267 GCA_964600465.1 uncultured Rickettsiales bacterium | reverse complement strand
TAGAGGCCGGCGGTAAAACACAGGAAGTAACCGTAGATCGAGTTATTCTTGCCATTGGTATTGTGGGAAATACGGAAGGGCTTGGGCTTGAAAATACGAAAGCAAAGGTGGAAAAAACGCATGTGATTGTTAACCAGTGGTGTGAAACGGCAGAGCCGGGGGTGTATGCTATCGGCGATCTGGCGGGTGCACCCTGGCTTGCGCATAAGGCCAGTCATGAAGGGGTGATTTGTGTGGAGAAAATTGCCGGGGTAAAAGGCGTTCATCCACTTAAAACCTCTAATATTCCTGGTTGCACCTATTGCCATCCGCAAATAGCCAGCGTGGGGCTTACCGAAAAAGCAGCCAAGGAAAAAGGCTATAATGTCAAGACAGGCAGGTTCTCTTTTATGGGGAACGGTAAGGCAATTGCACTTGGCGAGCCGGAAGGGCTGGTCAAAACAATCTTCGACGCTAAAACCGGTGAACTGCTTGGCGCGCACATGATTGGTGCGGAAGTAACCGAGATGATTCAGGGCTATGCCATCGCTAAAACCGGTGAGCTTACCGAAGGCGAATTAATGCACACCATATTCCCGCATCCAACCCTTTCGGAGATGATGCATGAGTCGGTGCTTGATGCGTATGGTCGCGTGATTCACATGTAAGGTGATAATCTTGACTCTCTTCCGGGTTACATTTCCCGCACATTTGGCTGGTAAAGATTCCCTCCCCCCTGTAGGGGGAGGAGCGCTGAGAAACTCTTCCTTCTTCCGCTCCGGCTTTACGCTGCTTGAGCTTTCTATTGTACTTGCCATTATAGGGGTGGTGCTTGGCGGAAGTGTTACCCTGTTTTTAAAATACACGGAAAAATCCCTTGCCGACCAAACCACAGCACGTTTGCAGGTCATTAATCAGGCGTTGCTCGATTACCGCCGCGCTTTCAACCGTATTCCGTGTCCGGGAGATATAACGCTTGCGCCAACCACGGCAAATTTTGGCCTGGAAGCCTCCACACGTGGCGACTGCTTCAGCACCGGCGCAATTGTTGCAAACTTCAGGGATGCAGGCAACACCAATGCCGTGGCTGGGGGTGTTCCGGTAAAAGCGCTACGTTTACCGGAAGACTATGCATCCGACGCGTGGGGCAGGCGGTTTTTATACGGCGTGGATAAACGGCTTACGAATACGGACGGATTTACTACCTATCCCATTTCCACCACTACCGGGGTATTTGTGATAAAAGATATCAACGCCACTACGTTTGCTAATCCTGTCGTCGTGGTGCTCAGCTTTGGAGAAGACGGGCATGGCGCTTACCCGCGTGCTGGTGGTAGCACGCGCATTAATTCCGCCGTTACGAATACGGTAACGCTTGAAAATTGCGGGTGCTCAAGTGCAGGTGCTTCAGCGACTTTTAACAACACCTTCTATGATCGTACCTATTACATTGATCCTGCAGATGCACACAATGCCTATGATGACATGATTACCTATAAATCCCGCAAAGACATGCGAGGGTATAAGGAGTAGGCTGGTTAACATATATAGCACGTAACGTTTAATCAGGGACAGCCTGAAGTTGCCTCTCCCTCTGGGAGAGGGGTAGGGCGAGGGTTTAAGATCTGTGGCTTTCTCTTATTATGAAGCCCTCATCCCAACCTTCTCCCTTTGGGAGAAGGAGTTGCACCGCCTTGCGCCTAGCTGCATTATCCTTCCAGCTTCGAAAAGTCTGCCACCTGGTCCATGCATTCACGGATGCTGGCTAGTAAGCTCAGGCGGTTGGCGCGCAGCGCTTTATCCTCGCTGTTGACGAGAATATGCGTGAAAAAATCATCCGTCAGTGGGCGAAGCTGAGAAAGCTCCACCATCATGCCCACAAAATCCTCACCTTTTTCCAGTGTGGACATGTGGCCTTGCGCGGTATTCAGCCCCTTGGCCAGCGCTTTTTCCTGCGGCTCCTGCAGCAGGGAGGGGGTGAGCATGGTGGGGGTATAACGTGTGCTATCCTTCTTTTCTTCAATAGCGAGGATATTGCATGCGCGCCTGTACGCGGCTAGTAGCGCCGCTCCCGCCTCTCCTTGCAGGAAGTGGTGCAGCGCACGCACGCGCGCCACAAGCCGCACCAGATCATCCTCTCCTTTGGCCACCACCGCACGAATGGGCGCGGCATCAATGCCTTCTTCACGCAAAATTACTTCCAGGCGGTTGGTGAAGAATGCAAGTAATTCCTTACTTACCAATGAGGCGAGCGGGAGGCGCAAATGATTCTTTAGCAGCAACTGAATCACGGTGATGGCCGCACGCCGAAGTGCAAAGGGGTCTTTGGAGCCGGTGGGTTTTTCGCCAACGGAGAAAAGCGAAATAAGCGTATCCAGCCGGTCAGCCAGCGCAAGGCAAACGCTTACGGGCGCGGAAGGCAAATGCTCTTTTGCATGCACATACTGATCGGCAATCGCATCGGCTACCTCGGCGTTTTCACCCTGATGCTGCGCGTAATACCGCCCCATGATGCCCTGCAATTCCGGAAATTCGCCGACCATGCCGGTCATCAAATCCGCTTTGCTTAAGCGCGCAGCACGCTGCACTTGTGTTTCGAGCGTGTCTGATGTTTCGGGGAACTGGCTGGCGATGGTGAGCGCCAGCGCTTCAATGCGGCTGACTTTCTGTGCCATGCTGCCAAGCTTGGCGTGGTAGGTTACACGTTCCAAGCCTTCCGCCCAGGCTTCCAACGTTTTTGCTCGGTCTTGATCCCAGAAGAATCGGCCATCTGAAAAACGTGCGCGCAACACGCGTTCATTTCCGGCGATAATCGCCGCGCCGTTATCGGCCGTTTCGCGGTTGGCAATGGTAATGAAATAGGGCGCAAGCGTGCCACCAGAGGCTTGCAGCGCAAAATATTTCTGGTGCGTGCGCATGACGGAAATCAGCACCTCTTTAGGCAACTCCATGAATTCCGGATCAATCGAGCCTATGAGTGCAACCGGCCATTCCACCAGGCCGGTGACTTCATCAAGGAGTCCTTCATCCGCAATAAGCGCGTATCCTCTTTCTGCGGCTAGTGATTCTATTTGCCGGCGGATTTCTGCTTTGCGCGCCTTGGAATCCGCAATTACGTACGCCTTGTGTAAACTGGATGTGTAACCCTGCGCATCTGCGGCGGCGCATTCTATTTTCTCCGGCGCAAGGAACCGGTGGCCATAGGTGATGTTATTAGCGGTGAGAGCGCCGAATTGCACCGGTACAATTTCCTTGCCAAACATGCATAGAACATGGTGCAAAGGGCGTACCCAGCGTACCTCATGATTCGCCCAGCGCATGGATTTTGGCCAGGGGAAATTATGCAATATGTCTTCAATGGTTTCCTTCAAAACGTCTTTGGTGGCACGGCCTTTGGTATGGATAGTGGCAAAATACACGCCATCGCGTACCGCCAGTTGCTCCAATGATAGTCCGGTAGAGCGCAAAAACCCGTCAATGGCCGCCTTTGGGGCACTGGTTTTAGGGCCTTTGCGCTCAATGTGAATATCCGGCTGATCGGATGGAATATGTCTCAGCGCCACAGCAATCCTTCGTGGCGTTGCAAAAGTTTGTGGCGTCAGTGGGAAGCCGTCTGTACCATGTGTGTACCCCTGTTCATTTAAGGCTCTGCGCAACGCTTCGGCGAGATGATTTTCGGCATCGTCCTGCATGCGCGCGGGGATTTCCTCGCTGAAGAGTTCAAGCAGTAAATCAGGCATGGAGTACCTGATTTTTTGCATCCACATGCACAATAATAGGGGTATGGGCTTTGGTTTCTTCCGGCGTCATCTGTGCAAAAGCGCAGATAATCACCAGGTCGCCTTTTTGCACCAACCGCGCCGCTGCGCCATTAATAATGATATCGCCGCTGCCAGTGTGTTCAGAGCGAATGGCATAGGTGGTAAAGCGCGCACCGTTGCTGATATTCAGCACATCCACCTGCTCATGGTGCAGGATGCCGGCTGCTTCCAGCAGCGTTGGGTCGATGGTGATGGAACCCATGTAGTTCAAATCCGAACCGGTAACGGTGGCACGGTGGATTTTGCATTTGAGGAGGGTGAGTTGCATATTTTTAAGCATCCAGCATTTGGCATTCAGCATAAGAGGGTTGCGTGGGCTGGAATAACTTCTTTTCCAGACCATTGGACAACCCGTTTAGCATTCTGCCTATTTCAGAGGTTGATTCCAATAGGGAGCGCAGTATATCATTATTGATATAATTTAATTCATGGGCAATAAATAGCTGCGTTTCCAACTCCGCTAATGACCCAAAGGCGATATCGATATACCTTAAAAATTCCTTGGTGCCACGCCTGCCTCTGCCTTCAGCGATATTCGAAGGAATGGAAACAGCGCAACGACGCAACTGGGCGGAAAGGCCATATATTTCCTGCTTTGGAAAGCTTTCAGTAACAGCATAAGTCCTTTTAACCAAGGCAATGGATTTTTTCCACACTTCCAAATTCTGATAACTCTGAATATACACTGGTTACTCCACTGAATGCTGAATGCTGGATGCTGGATGCTTTGCCCACTCCTCACAGCAGGCCTTCGCCAGCGCACGCACCCGCCCAATATACGCCGCGCGTTCGGTGACGGAAATCACGCCGCGTGCATCCAGCAGGTTAAAGCGGTGCGATGCTTTAATGCACTGGTCATAGGCCGGAAGCGGTAAATGACGCGCCAGCAATTGCTGGCATTCGGCTTCTGCGTCTTCAAAGTGGCGTAAGAGCTGGTCAGTATCCGCGTATTCGAGATTATAGGCCGAGAATTGGCGCTCGTTTTCTAAAAACACATCGCCGTAGGTAACGCCTGCGCCGTTGAAATCCAGGTCATACACATTTTCCCTGCCTTGGATATACATGGCAAGACGTTCCAGGCCGTAAGTGATTTCACCGGAAACGGGTTTGCATTCAATGCCGCCGACTTGTTGGAAATAAGTAAATTGCGTGACTTCCATGCCGTCGCACCACACTTCCCAGCCAAGACCCCAGGCGCCAAGCGTCGGCGATTCCCAATCATCCTCCACAAAGCGAATATCGTGTTTTTCCGTTTCAATGCCCAGCTTCCTTAGCGACTCCAGGTAAAGCGCCTGAATGTTCTGCGGGGATGGTTTTAGAATCACCTGAAACTGGTAATAGTGCTGCAGGCGGTTCGGGTTGTTGCCGTAGCGGCCATCCTTAGGGCGGCGGGAAGGTTGCACATATGCCGCTTTCCATGGATTTTCTCCGAGCGCGCGCAAGCTCGTTGCCGGATGGAACGTGCCTGCGCCCATTTCCATGTCGTAAGGTTGCAGGATCACGCAGCCTTGATCGGCCCAGAAACGCTGGAGGGTAAGGATAATATCTTGGAAAGGTAATGCCATGCCTAGCACATACACGAAAATGGCAAGGAATTTCAAGGAGAAATCAGGGAGATTTCCTCAAGAGCGGTAGCGGCGCTGGTAGTCCGGATTATAAAGAGCACTTTCACGGAAGTTTTCCTGTTTTAAGGCTTTCCCTATTAAAATCAATGCAGTGCGCTCAATGGGAGCATTTTTCACCATGGTTTCTATAGTGCCTAAAGTTCCTTGTAAAACATACTCATCCGGCCAACTGGCGCGGGTAACAACGGCAACCGGGCACTCTTTTCCTAAATGTGGCGTAAGCTCTTGCACCACCTGATGCAGGGCGTGGATGGAAAGGTGAATGGCCAGCGTTGCCCCGGTTTTGGCGAATGCCTCTAAGGTTTCTCCCTCCGGCATGGCAGACGCTCTACCGCTGGTTCGCGTGAGAACAACGGATTGAGCCACTTCCGGCAGCGTTAATTCGCTTGCCAATACAGCAGAAGCTGCGGCAAAAGCAGGCACGCCCGGGGTAACGGTATAGCCGATTCCGCGTACCCGCAAGCGCCGTAGCTGCTCAGCCATAGCAGACCAGATGGAGAGATCTCCGGAATGGAGGCGTGCTACATCCATCCCGGCGTCATTGGCACGGACGAATTCAGCCTCAATTTGATCCAGGTTCATCGGAGCGGTATTGATAATACGTGCGTCTTTTGGGCACCATTCCAGCATGGCCTCCGGCACCAAAGAGCCTGCGTATAAGCATACCGGGCAGGAAGCAATGAGGTCGCGTCCACGTAAGGTAATTAAATCAGCAGCTCCTGGCCCTGCGCCAATGAAATGAACGGTCATTTGCTTGCGCTCCACTGCGTTACGGTCATGGAGGGGCGCCAGCCGCTCATGGAGGCGCTTATGGGATCGGATCTTTCTATGCTGATGCGGGT
>CAZRJZ010000093.1:868-6275 GCA_964600465.1 uncultured Rickettsiales bacterium | reverse complement strand
ACATGAAATGCTGCACGAGCTTATGCCAATTATCGGCTGGGCGATGTCCTCGGCGTTTGGAAAATCTGTCAGTGTGTTTGGGCTGGCAACATTACCTAATCTCATCGAAAAAGACCGCGCGCTGTGCGTAACGCTTAAAAACCTCCACGGCACATTGAGCTACATTCTGACTGGATTTATTCTCGTCCATATTGCCGCCGCCCTCTATCACCATTTTATCCGCAAAGACAATGTGCTGAAGCGTATGTTGATGTAGGGCAATGCAGGTGGAGCTTGTTGGTTTTACCTGATAAAGGGACAGAATCGCATTGCTTTTTTGCCGCTTTTCAGGCAACAATCAGAGCTGTAGATACAACTTTCAAGGAGAATCATGACCGGTCATAAATCCGCTCCCTTGCCTAACCGGGAAAAAACTGGAAATTCAAATAAAGATCAAGAAGATGTGAGACTGGCGGAGGCTCTCAAAGCCAATCTCAAGCGCCGCAAGGCTGCGCAAACCCGGCTGAATAAAAAAATCACTCACCCTCGCAGGAATGATGGACGTTTTGGAAGAGAAAAAGGGGAAGAAGCAGGCGATTCGCGCTCGCAATAAGCGCGATTTAAATATTTTCCATCATTTGCGTCAGCTCAAGGCAGAGCGTGAGTGGACGGAGGCGTTGGAAGACGCCATGGCGGTGACCGCCGCGCCCATGGAAGATGAGGTGCTGTGGAGCGCCAAGACGCAGGAAATTAAGAATCGGCTTACCAATAAGAAGCGTATGGCCGCAGAGCGCTGGAACCGTTTTGCCGCGACTGGCGATTCCGGGGGGCGCGGACTATAATAATTACCGCCTTACCTGCGCCAATGCTTGCGGAGTATCTCAAGGCCTTGCGAAAGAAGCTCCTGTTCTTGCCTTCTGCCGCGCATGCAAGACGATTCGTTATAAATAGCGATGCGGCAGACGGTTCGCCGGATTTGCGGATCGGCCAGCGCTTCCAGCGCTTGACGGTATTCCTCTTCACGCTCTGCGCGCCATTGCGGGGAGGCCGCAGCGGTGAAGCTGCCGTAAATGCTGCCTAAAATATCGGTGATGTTGGCTCCTGGCGCGCCGTGTTTTAATGTATGGAGCCAGCGTAGATGCATACCGCACCAATGTTGCTCTTCGTCGATCATCTGATGTTGAAGAAAAATATCGAGCGCCTCTGCAGTGCCTGAATCCTGTCGGTGACGCTGCAGTTCCGGCGTTCCAAGATCTACGCCAGGTTTTTGCAGGCGAGGTCTGCCGCGTTTTCCCTGTGCCATGATGGTTGCTTCTTTAGCGATGATAATTCAGCGTTTGCATTGGCGTTGCTGTTTGCGTGGAGGCTTTTGGGAGTATAGTTTTTTTACGGCGTAATTTTCTGCGTTCGGCATCTTTTCCTAAACCTGCCTCAGCGCGCCATTTGCAGCCTCGGCTGAGCGCTTTTTTAATTTGTTTGCGCGCATAATCGGGGTCTAAGCCGGCGTAATCGCACACTTCTACAAAATCCTGCCCACCATGATTGAGCCAGTGAATGGCTTGCGTCTTGAAATATTGCTCTTTGGATTTTTTGGAATTACTTGCGGCATCTTCAAGCGCTTGCAGAATAATTGCACGCCATAATGCCCGAAAACCCCGCATCTCAGGCGGATAATCATCCATAGTGTCAGGAGAAGAAGAAAAAAGTGCCTGAAACGTGCTTTGTATCATGTCTGACATGAGATATACCCCTATATTCCATTAAATATATTGATATATCCTAAATAATACCAAGTCAATCATAAAAATGGGATATATCTCATTTTTATGGGGCACCTGTTAGGGATTCTTAAGCCCGAATGTTACTTATTGCCCACTGCGCCGGCCGCAGGAGCAGGAGTTGCTGCAGGAGAGGGCGCAGGTGCGGGGCGAGTGGCTCCAAGCGGCTTTGCGGCTTCCGCAGCATTATTTTCCACCCTGACATTTTTATCGCGCCGTTGTTCGGCCAATTGCACCGTGAGTATTTTGGCTTTCTTAGGATCCATGCTTGCCAGGATCGGGGCGGCTTTTTTCTCCGACATTCTGTCGATCACCAGCAGCAGGATGGGCATTTCCACTTCGTCGAAGATGCGCGCTGCTTCCCGGGGTTTCATGTTTTCGTATATACTGACAAGGCTTTTAATTTTTGCGTTTTCCTGTTGGTTATATTGGATGAGCATATCGGAGAGTTCTTTTTTCAGCTCATCCATTTGCGCCAGTTTTTCATCGATCCTCTTTTCCGTAGTGGTAAGAAGATTTTCTTTTACGGCGATATTTTTATCCCATTCCTCCAGTTTTTCACGGCGCTTGGTGAGTTGTTGCAATAGCTCGATTTCAGCGGGAGAATAGCGATATTCTTCCGGTTTTAACGGTGGGGCGGGGCCTTCCTTTTTCTCTTCAGCGGCGTCATTTTTTTCTTTTTTTGTCTCTGACGGGGCGTGCTCTTCCGATTTTTTCTCTTCTTCTTTGGCTTGCACAGAGGAGATGAAGAAATGATCCAAAAGCTCCGCCCCGCCTTGCGCCGTTTGTCCGGCTTTATAAGCAAGCGCCACTACTGCCAGAGTGATAGTAAGGGGAAGGATTCTGAACGGACGCATAACGAGCATTCTTTATTAAGATTTAGGGCCGTTGCGGATGAGTTCCATCAATTCCTGCTCTGCCCGCGAGCGAGGACGCTGCGATTTTGGGGATTCCTTCTCTTTAGAGTTGCTTTTTAGCGAATTGAGCTTCTCCAGCATTGCCTGCAACGTGGCAACGGCGCCTGAAGACGGCGTTTCTTTTTCCACCACTTCCGCCGCGCCGGCTGTTTGCGCCTCTTCCTTAAGCGGCACGCGTACCGGGCGCGGAGGAGGGAGGCGTTCCTCCGGCGCTTCGCGTGCCGGCGTGTTGGCAACGGGTTGGCTGCGCACTGAAATCCGCTCCCGCTGGCGCGCCGAGGCCAGGCCTGTTTCCAGCGTATCTGCAACGGCGCTCGCCCTCTCGATAAGAAAAGTAAGATCGTCCATGGCGTAATTAGCCTTATCAATGCGCGCCTGGATGGTTTCGCCTATTTTTTTACTGGCAGACTGCAACGCGACAATGCTTTCCGATGCGCGCGTGGTGGAAGCATCGAAATGTTGAAGCAGATTAGCCAGTTCGCTTTTGCTGTCTTGCAGGATAGAAATACGGCGGTTAAGACGCCAGCAATAGGCGACGGTGAAAGTCAGCAATATGACTAACACGAGATTAAAGAAAAATTCCAACGCTCCGCTCATACTGCGTCCTCTCGTTGTTTGCGCCGCATCGGCTCTGAAATAGAAACGGCCATTTTATCGCCCAAGCGGCCAAGCCTGCCGCGCATCAGCTCGATATTGCCGCATTTAAGCGTGATTTCATCGTCGGGTTTGCAGTCTAAAAGAACGGTGGAGCCTACCTTGAAGCGCAACACATCGCCTAAAGTAACGTTCTTTTCGCTCAAAATAGCATCCACTGGAATATCCGTTTGGCGCAGCTCTTTGCCCAAATGTTTCTCCCACACAGTATCCTGGCCGAATTTCTCACCCATGAACATCTGCAACAGCAGGTCGCGGATAGGCTCCAGCGTATTATGCGGAATCAGTATTTCAATAATGCCGCCGCGCTCGTCAATGTCAACGCGCAAGCGCACCAGCAGCGCCGCATTGGAAGGGCGGGTAATCGTGGCAAAGCGGGGATTGGTCTCAAGCCGCTCAAACTCGAACGTGGCCGGCGAAAGCGGCTCAAAAGAGGCTCCCATGTCCGCCAGCACGATTTCCACCATCCGCTTGACAAGTTCTTGCTCAATGGTGGTGTAGGGTCTGCCTTCCACACGGGTAAGACGTGGCGAGCGCCGGCCGCCGAGCAAGATGTCGACAATGGAGTAAATCAGGGAGCTATCTACCGTGACCATGCCGAAATTCTCCCATTCCACCGCACGGAAAACCACTAATAGCGCGGGCAGAGGAATGGAGTTTAAGTAATCATCGAAGCGGAGCGACACCATGGAGTCGATGCTCACATCCACGCTGTCGGAGGTAAATAATCGCAGGCTGGTGGAAAGCTGGCGTACAAGACGATCGAATACCACTTCCATCATGGGAAGTTTTTCGTACGCCATGCGTGACTTATCTAAAATCGCATGAATCCCGGAGTTCGTATCGCCATTGTCGGATTTGGTATCAAAACCAAGTAATGTGTCGATTTCATCCTGGTTTAAGATACGCGAAGCCGCGCCATCGGCATCTCCCGCTCCGGCAGCTGCCTGGCCGCTATTTTCCTGCTCCAGCATCGCCGCCCACTCGGCGGCGGCTGCGTCATCGTCGGGATTGGAATTATCAGGCGTGTCTGACATAAGGGCTATGGATTAAATTTTTAAAGACATCTCCAAGGTGAGGCTTTGCAATTACTGTACCAAGATTTGCTTAAACAAAATGTCCTTCACCTTAATAGGCTCCACGGTCTTGTTTACGCGCACCAGCAGTTCTTCGCGCAAGCGGTAAACGCCGGCGGATCCGTAGAGGTCGGTGGCGCGTAACTCTCTTAAGTAAACGTTAAAGCTATCCACCACACGCGGCAGTTTCGCTTCTATTGCAGGAGAGTCGGAAGGGGAGAAAAGTTCAAGCGCCACGGTAAGTTTTAAAAAACTAGCCTGACGGGAAGAAGTGTTAAGATTGACCAAGAACTCGGGCAAATCAACAAACACGGACTCTCCCGGCTTCCCTTCGCCATGGCCCTCCGAAGCGCTCTCATGCGAAGCCTCGGCGTTTTCGGATGAGTGGCTTTTAAGCGCGCCGCTAAAATAGACTCCTGCTCCGCCCCCGATGACCAGCAAGGCCGCCAGGCCGATGATAATCAGTTTCTTCTTGGATTTCTTGGGCGCAACTTCGCCTTCGGGTGCTTCCGCATCTCCATCCGCCGGATCTTCTTTTAGTTTCTCATCAGCCATTTATATGCTCCCTGCCTGTCTACCGCGCTTATATAACATGGCAGGCGATGCCGCAACAACGGTGCGATTTTTTTTACAAAAAAATATCTGGCACGGATCATGCATAGGCCCTGCATGAAACTAGGATGCCAAGTTTTTTCAAAGGTTGTTATGGATAACGGAATATATATCGCGCTTTCAAGGCAGATTGGATTGTTTCGGGATATGGATTCCGTCACCAATAATTTGGCGAATGCGAACACTACCGGATACCAGGCCTCGCATTTAATGTTCGATTCCTACGTGGCCGATGCCGGACGGCGCGACAAAATGGCTTACGCTAATGATGTGGCCAATTATCGGGATCTGATGCCCGGCCCCATGCGTCAGACCCATGCGGATTTGGACGTTGCCATTGAAGGGGAAGGGTATTTCCCGGTCGAAACTCCGCAAGGAGAGCGCTACACAC
>CAZRJZ010000093.1:0-856 GCA_964600465.1 uncultured Rickettsiales bacterium | reverse complement strand
GGTATGCTCGTGACGCAGGACGGAAATCCGGTGCTGGATAATAGCGGCCAGCGCATTACCATTCCTGAAGGGGCGCGCAGTATCGTGATTGGAGCGGCAGGAAATATTACCGTAGATGGCCAGGATCTGGGCAGCATCGGGGTGGTAAAGTTTTCGCAGGAACAACATTTGCAGCGCGTGGGAAGTCAGCTTTATCGGGCGGATGAAACGCCACAGCCGGCGGAGAAATTTACTGTAGCGCAAGGTATGCTGGAGAATTCCAACGTGCAAGCGGTTGTAGAGATTACCCACATGATCGATATTTCGCGCCAGGTTGCAGGCACCGCAAAATATATTGAGATTATGTATGACTTACAGCGCAAAACCAGCAGCGCGTGGACACAGCAGGCTTAAAGAAACAGAAAGGTAGTTACTCATGACCGTCAGATCACTCGATATTGCTGCCAGCGGTATGCAGGCAATGCAGCTTTTCGTTGATGTTACATCGCAGAACCTGGCTAACCTTAATACCACCGGTTATAAATTGCAGCGGCCTGAATTTCAGGATTTGCTCTACCAAAATCTGCGCCGTATGGGCACCAACTCTTCAGACTCAGGCACCATTGTGCCAACCGGTATTCAGGTGGGTCTGGGTGTGCGCACGGGTGCTATTTACCGCAATACCAACCAGGGGCCGTTGCAGAGTACGGAAAATTCTTTGGATGTGGCGATTCAAGGGAAGGGATTTTTCCAGATACAGCTACCTTCCGGAGAAACGGCGTATACGCGCAACGGGACGCTTCAGCTTTCTGCCGATGGCGAGATTGTTACAGCGGATGGATATCCCGTGACTCCCGCAATTACCATTCCGCAAAAT
>CAZRJZ010000092.1:0-6303 GCA_964600465.1 uncultured Rickettsiales bacterium | reverse complement strand
ATGGATGATTAAGGAGGTGTAGAACAATGGCAGCAGGACAACCCATAGCTGTTAAAGACGATTTCCGAAAGCTGAACGGTGCGCAGAAAGCCGCCATCTTTCTAATGTCCGTAAGTGAAGAGATCGCGAGCAAGATCTTTACCCAAATGGATGATGAGGAAATCAAGGAGCTTTCCGGAGTCATGTCGCAGCTCGGACAGGTAAATGCCGAAATAGTGGAACGTTTATTTGTAGAATTTAGCGAGCAAATGTCAGCCTCAGGCGTCGTGGTCGGCACCTATGACTCTACCGAGCGCCTCCTGACCAAAGCGCTTGGCAAAGGCAAGGTGGATTCCATTATGGAAGAAATACGCGGCCCCGCAGGCCGCACCACCTGGGATAAGCTTGGCAATGTGAGCGAGGAAGTCCTAGCTTCCTTCTTAAAGAGCGAATACCCTCAGACCATTGCGCTTGTGCTCTCTAAAATTAAATCCGACCATGCAGCGCGCGTGCTCATGACGCTCCCGGAGGAGTTGAGCATTGACGTCATCATGCGCATGCTCAGCATGGAAGCCGTTAAAAAAGACGTGCTGGACGGTATTGAGCGAACCCTCAGAACGGAATTTATGACCAACCTGGCAAAGACCCAACGGCGCGACAGTCATGAGATGCTGGCGGAAATTTTCAATAATTTCGACCGCACCAACGAAACTAAATTTATGGGGCAATTAGAGCAGCACACCCCCGAATCTGCGGAAAAAGTACGCTCGCTCATGTTTACCTTCGAGGATCTTGCAAAACTGGATGCAACCAGCGTGCAAACCCTGCTGCGAGTGGTCGATAAAGACAAGCTGGCCATTGCCCTCAAAGGCTCTTCGGAGAAAATCAAGACGCTCTTTTTCTCCAACATGTCTGAACGCGCTGCAAAAATCTTAAAAGAAGAAATCGAGGCCAAAGGCCCCGTGCGCCTGAAAGACGTAGACGAAGCGCAACAGGGCATTGTAGTACAGGCGAAAGAAATGGCAGCCAAGGGAGAGATTATCATCTCCAGCGATAGCTCGGAAGATCAGCTAGTCTATTAGGCATATGGCACTGGAACGCATTTTCCTCCATGACTTGAGCAGTTTTACAGCCTCCGGAACGGCTGGCGAACGTAAGCTT
Organism: uncultured Rickettsiales bacterium; assembly: GCA_964600465.1. Lineage (GTDB taxonomy): Bacteria > Pseudomonadota > Alphaproteobacteria > Rickettsiales > SXRF01 > CAYMDD01. The sequence goes on along the minus strand of CAZRJZ010000092.1, from coordinate 5,163 downwards.
GCGCATACGCTAACGCATTTTGGACAGAAAGAAGAGGAAGAAGACGCAGGACCGCCCCCCATTACCGAAGAAGATGTCAAAGCCGCCGAGCAGGAAGGCTACCGCAAGGGATTTTTAGAAGGCGAGCGCGAAGGCCGTTTTAGCGAGCAAACACAGCAAGCAAAAATAAGCGAAGAGCTGAACGAAGCCCTACGCAGCGTGGCAGGCCAGGTTGAACGGGTAATTATGGATTATAACCAGTTTGTCAATCAAAGCAGACAAATGCTAGGACCGCTGGCGCTTGCCATAGCAAAAAAAGTGGCCGGGGACGCCATGCAATCGCATGCGCATTTATTGGTAGAACAAACCGCATCAGCCTGTGTGGAATCCCTGCTTGGGGAGGCAAATATCCACATCACCGTACATCCAAACCTTGCGCCCATGCTGGAAGAAAGACTGATCGCCTTATTTGCGCATCGGCAGGATCCGAGCGAAATCAGTATTATCGGGAACGATAATATGCCCGTCAGTGACTGCAGGATTGAATGGAAGCACGGGGCGGCCGAGCGCAACGCGGAGCAGATTTGGCAACACATGGAAAAATTAATTGAAAACATGGGCGAAACCGCTCAGCGTCAACCGCATGATCTGCCGGTCACGCCGGATCATCCAATCCCCCAACAGGAGTAACCTTATGTCAGATACAACTGAGCTAGCCCCCGTCAACGATACCGCAGGCCCGGACACCATGAACTTAGAAACGGTCTATGATATACCGGTGCAAATATCCGTGGTGCTCGGAAAAACCAATATGCAGGTCAACCAGCTCTTGAAACTAGGCCGTGGCGCGGTGATCGAGCTTGACCGGAAAGTGGGCGAACCGATTGATATTTTTGTCAACAACCGGCTGGTCGCCCGCGGAGAAGTGGTGGTGGTGGAAGATCGCATCGGCGTCACCATGACGGAGATTATTAAAGCGGATAAGCATTGAGGTTTGGGGCGACAGGTGACAGGTTTTAGGATTTCGAGCTATCTTAACTTTCTGAAACCCGGAATCTAAAACCCGAAACCTTCAATAGGAGTACAAAAACCATGCGATTATTAATAATAGGCGATCTCTACGGCCAACTCGGCACCGCGAGCAATATTGCGCGCACACGCGGCGCCAGAGTGTCGCACGTGGACGATGTGGAAGCCGCCATGAACGCACTGCGCGGCGGCCAGGGCGCGGACGCCATTATGGTCGAAGTGCGGCAGGATATTGATCAGCTGGTCACCATGCTGATGCGTGAACGTTTTAATCTGCCGGTAATCGCCTGCGGCGTGGATCCCGATAAATCAGCTGCTGTAAAAGCCATAAAATCCGGCGCTAAAGAGTATTTACCGCTGCCCCCGGATGAACAGCTGATCGCCGCCGTCCTGGAAGCCATTACAGAAGAAAGCGACGAAGTCATTCATACCTCCAGTGCCATGAGAACGGTACTGGACATGGCAAGCCAAGTAGCGCCATCCGACGCCAGCATTTTAATCACCGGAGAATCCGGCGCAGGCAAGGAGGTCATGGCGCGCTTCATTCACCGGAAAAGCAAACGCGCCAAGGGTCCGCTTATCTCCATTAACTGCGCGGCCATTCCTGAGAATCTGCTGGAATCGGAATTATTCGGGCATGAAAAAGGCGCTTTTACCGGCGCCGTTTCCCGGCGCGTGGGTAAATTTGAAGAAGCCGACGGCGGCACCATCTTCCTGGATGAAATCTCCGAGATGGATCTGCGATTGCAAGCCAAGCTCCTGCGCGTACTTCAGGAACGCGAAGTGGATCGCGTGGGCGGGGCAAAGCCGGTGAAAGTGAATATCCGTGTTATCGCCACCTCAAACCGCAACTTGCCGGATGAAGTAAAGGCGGGGCGGTTCCGTGAAGATTTATATTTCCGGCTTAACGTTATTAACCTGCAACTACCACCACTGCGGACGCGCACGGAAGACATTGCGCCGCTGGCGAAATATTTCATTGAAAAATATTCAACCGCCAACGGCGTGCCTGCACGTCAATTATCCGAAGCCGCCATCAGAAAAATGCAGTCGTATCATTGGCCGGGCAATGTGCGTGAGCTGGAAAACACCATGCATCGCGCCGTTTTGCTGGAGCGCAGCGAGGTGATTGATTCAGAATCCGTATTGCTTTCGGCCATGGCAGAGCAGGCCGCCGCCAAACCCGCCCCCACGCTTCAAGAGCAGGGCACGGCAAGCCCAAGCAGCATGGTAGGACGCACCGTTGATAGCGTGGAGCAGGAGCTGATTTTAGACACGCTTTCGCATTGCTTGGGCAACCGTACGCACGCCGCCAACATCCTAGGAATTTCCATCCGCACGCTGCGCAATAAACTCAAAACCTATAGCGAGCAAGGCGTTGCCATCACCCCTGCACCGGTGGGAGAGGATTGATGGAAACGTTGCATCATGAAGAATTGCCCTCCCCTTGCGGGAGGGCTAAGGCTGTTCAGGATACAATATTAGCGGATCATAATCATGGCTGAGATAGCCTCCACACCGGCCACATTTTCCGGCGAGAATTTCAATATTCAGGCAAAACTTGCCTTAAAACGCCGCGACGTAATGTTCGCCGCAGGTATTATCAGTATTCTGGTAGTATTGATTTTACCGCTGCCGCCGGTGCTGCTCGATTTTTTCCTGGGCGTTTCACTCACCATTTCCGTACTGATTTTAATGACCTCGCTGTTTGTGGAAAAGCCGCTTCAGCTTAGCTCATTTCCCACGATTTTGCTGATCGCCACCATGTTGCGGCTCTCGCTCAACATTGCCACCACACGCCTGATCCTCTCACACGGTCATGAAGGCACGGCGGCTGCAGGCCATGTAATTCAGGCCTTTGGCGGTTTCGTTATGGAAGGCTCAGTAGTCATTGGAGCAATCATTTTCGGTATCCTCACCATTATCAATTTCGTGGTGATTACCAAGGGATCTGGCCGTATTGCGGAAGTATCCGCCCGCTTTACGCTAGACGCCATGCCCGGAAAACAAATGGCGATTGACGCTGACTTATCGGCAGGTCTTATTTCTGAGGACGTTGCCAAAGCACGCCGCAAAGAACTGGAGGATGAAAGCAATTTCTTCGGCGCCATGGATGGAGCGTCCAAGTTCGTGCGTGGCGACGCCGTGGCGGGATTGTTGATTACGTTCATCAACTTCATCGCCGGTATTATCATCGGCATGGTGCAAAACGGCCTTACCTTTACGCAGGCGCTTCATACCTATACCACGCTTACCATCGGTGACGGCCTGGTTTCACAAGTACCGGCGCTGATTGTATCCACCGCCGCGGGTATTTTAGTCACCAAATCGGGCGTTGCCGGCTCAGCGGAAAAAGCCGTGCTTGGCCAGCTAAGCCGCTTTCCCACGGCGCTTGGTATGACATCCGGTTTCTTATTTGCCATGGCGTTGCTGCCGGGCATTCCACTGATTCCGTTTTGGATGCTCTCCGGCGCTTCCGGCTATGCCGCGTGGCGTATTTTACAAAATCAGAAATCACCATTACCCGGCGCTCCCGGCGCTACTGCACGCAACGTCGCCGGCACCGTGCCTGGACAGCCCGGCGTTAAGCAGCTGGAAGGCCCCGGCGCCGAGCAAACGGTTACGCCGGACGAGGGCGCGGGAGATTTCTTGCAAATAGACAGCTTACGCCTGGAGCTTGGATACGGACTTCTGCCACTGATTAATTACAACAAAGGCCACCGCCTTACCGAGCAAATCAAAGCCTTACGCAAACAGCTGGCCCGTGAACTGGGATTCGTGATCCCGTCTATCCGTATCCAGGACAACATGCAGCTGCCACCCAATACCTATGCCATTAAAGTCAAGGAAATCGAGGCCGCACGCGGCGATATCCGGCCTGACATGTTGCTTGTCATGAACCCCAGCGGAGGAAAAATCACTTTACCCGGCGAGGAAACCACCGAACCCACTTTTGGCTTGCCGGCCATGTGGGTTGCCGAAACCTACCGTGAGGAAGCCTTGTTCCGCAATTATACCGTGGTGGATCCGCCAACCGTTATCACCACGCATCTTACCGAAATTATCAAAGACAATATGGCGGAGTTGCTCTCCTATGCCGAAACGCAGAAGCTACTGGATGATCTTGGCAAAACCCAACAAAAACTCCTGACGGAAACCATCCCGGGGCAGATCTCGGTAAGCGGCGTGCAACGCGTGCTGCAAAACCTGCTGCGCGAAGCCGTTTCCATCCGCGACCTATCTACCATTATAGAGGCCATCGCCGAAATAACCCGCGCTACGCAAAACATCAACAGCATCACCGAACATGTGCGCTCGCGCCTGGCGCGCCAAATCAGTCACAGTCACACCACTGAAGGCGGTTACATTCCCATTATCGCGCTTTCTCCCGGCTGGGAGCAAACCTTCCTGGAGGCGCTGCAAGGCCAGGGAGAAGATAAAACATTAAGCCTGGCGCCCAGCCGCATTCAGGAATTTATCTCCGCCACACGCACGAAATTCGACCAGCTAGCTATGCAGGGCGAAGTGCCGGCGCTGCTTACCTCTCCTGCCATTCGCCCCTATGCGCGCCTGCTGATCGAGCGCTTCCGGCCCCATACAGTGGTGATTTCTCAGAACGAAATCCACCCACGAGCACGGATTAAAACGCTGGGACAGATATGAGAACACAGAGACAGGGCGGCCTCATGAGATTTTGATTATTCTCTTGAGGGTGTCATTATCAAATTCTGCTTTTTTCTCAATCGTTTAATCGATTCACGTTTTTGTTTTGCTGTTTGCACGAGATTCAGTGCGACATGCCGTATTGCCGCCATGGCGAGCGGTGCGTTGTCTTTGCGTATGCGGCAGGCGTCAATTGCCCGAAAAAACCGGCGCAGCGTGTCGTCACTCGGCACACCGCTGGTAAAAGGCAGAAGCTCTCGCAATAAATTTAGCCTTGATTCACCATAATCTTCAATGTCTTACTATCCGTCCGCCCCCGCGATGACAATGATCCAGAAATGCCTCAATAGGTTGTTTCATAAGACTACTCCTCTACAAAGGTGAGCCTTCTACTTATACTAATTCGCAATCAATATATTGATTGCGTTACGCTGGCTGCGCCGCGCATTTAGTTGAAATTAAAAAATCTCATGAGGCCGCCCTGGACGTGAT
>CAZRJZ010000091.1:0-6305 GCA_964600465.1 uncultured Rickettsiales bacterium | reverse complement strand
TTCTTTGCTTTTACCGCTCCCGCTAAATGGATGGCGCCGCCAAAGAGCAGCAATTTTTCAGTAAGCGTCGTTTTTCCTGCATCCGGATGAGAGATGATCGCAAATGTGCGCCGGTGTAAGTGTTCTTGCATAAGCATGGATCAAAGGCGTTAAAAACGGTGTTGTAGCATCAAGGTGTGAGCCTGGAAACAGGATATTTCGTAACACGATTCATCCGAGGAGTATTGATTCATAACGGCATTACCTTGCGGCTTTTCTGAGCGTTCTTGAATAGATCAATAAGCTCTCTTGCCATAATTTCAGGTAACTTTTCGGCGCTCTCCAAGGTCACGGCGCGCGTATAATAGCGCGTTACGTCATGCCCGATTCCAATAGCAAGCAGCTCGATGGGAAGATTGTTTTCAACATGGCGTATGGTTGCGCGTAAATGCTGGTCCAGATAGACGCCGTTATTGGCCGAGAGTGTGCTATCGTCAACAGGTGCGCCATCGGAAATAACCATCAGGATGCGGCGTTGTTCGGTGCGTTTAAGCAAACGTTTGCATGCCCATAAGATGGCTTCTGCGTCAATATTCTCCTTTAAAATACCGTCCTTCAACATGAGGCCTAAGGATTTTTGCGCACGCCTCCAAGGCTGTTCCGCCGATTTATAGATAATATGCCGTAAATCGTTTAATCGCCCTGGATGGCTTGGTTTTCCTGCCAGGCGCCATTTCCGGGCGCTCTCGCCGCCCTTCCAATCCCGCGTGGTAAAGCCCAGCACTTCCACCATTACGCCGCTGCGCTCTAGCGCTTTTCCTAAGATGCTTGCGCTTAATGCAGCGATGGTGATGGGTCGTCCACGCATCGAGCCTGAATTATCTATCAGTAAGGAGATCACCGTGTCCTTAAAATCGCTTTGCTCTTGCTGCTTAAAATAATTGGCCTCGCCGGGACGCAGCACAATCCGATTGAGCCTTCTACTGTCCAGCAATCCTTCTTCCATATCATAGATCCATTTACGGTCTTGCCGCGCCAGTAGTATGTGCTGCAGCTTTCCTGCTATCCTTGCCGCTACGGCCTGGAAAGGAAGTAATTTTTGCTCCAGTTGACGATAAAGCACCTCCAGCTCTTGCGCACTGGCAAGATTTGCCGCCGGTACGATCTCATCATACTCATGGGTAAAAACGGAGTATTCCTGGATGCCTAGCGCGTTGTTCGAGGCCGGGCCGGCCATGGACTGAATTTGTGGTTCTTTCCTGTCGTCAAGCAAGTTATCAGCGCTTGCTTGCGCGTCCATGTGCGTCGTACCGGATAATGCAGAAGTGCCGTTTACGCTTTCCGAACCCTCTTTTAACAGAGGTTTCTTTTCCTCTGCCTGATTGCCCAAAGGAGGCGAGGCATCTGTGGGCGTATCTTCGGACTCATGCGGCGGCGCTGTCTGTTCCTGTCCTTGTTTTTCAATGACTCCTATGCCATTGAGTAATTCTAATGAAAGCCGGGCGTACTGCTCCTGATCATACCGCGCTGCTGCCATCTTTTGTAATAGCCCTGGTGTTTTCTCTGCGAGTATTTTTTGCCATTCGCTTACGTCCTGTTTTAGCGTTTCCGGCACCAAGCGCGCGCCGGCTTGCGTCTTGATGAGTAAGCCCAGTACGTTGCCTAATGCATTATTTTCCGGATTGGCGTTATTGCGTTGCTGACTTAACCAAATATCAAGATTGTGCTGTACCCCAAGCAAATCCGTACTACCGGCAATATCAATACGCGCATTCTCCAATGCATCGAAAGCATGTCTGGCGTCATGCTGAGCGGGAGAAAATTGATGGTGTATTTGCGGACTATGAAATCGGTGTTTCAACGCTGTAAAGTCGGCCTCGGCCCTAAGCTTCTCAACCTCTTCCTGGCAATCGCCGGTTAATAACGAAAAGCTTGCGTCATATGCCAGCGCCCGGCTGGCCTTTTCCACGGCTGGTTTGAAAGAAGCCATATTTTTTGCCAATGGATTGCTCTACAACTCAGGCTGAAATATCATGGTTGAAGCATCGCTGGTACAACTCCGCGATTACCGGACGTTCCGCTTCATCGCATTTGTTATAGAAGCTGTAACGGAACGCTTGATGGGTGTCGGAAAATATTTGAGCGTTTTCCGCCCAGCTTATCACGGTGCGCGGTGACATAACGGTAGAAATATCGCCATTGGAAAACGCTTGCCGTGTAAAGCCTGCCATAGCGATCATGCGGCGTAGCGCATCTTCTGCTATGCCACGCACTTTGGCGGCAACGACCCTTAGTTCCATTTCCGCAGAGAGGTAATTTAATGTTGCCACAATATGCCAGCGATCCATTTGGCCCTGATTAATGGGCTGGGTGCCATGGTATATGCCGGTGGCATCCCCCTGTCCTATGGTGTTGGCAGTGGCAAAAATCCGAAAGAAAGGATGCGGTTCAATGACCCGGCTTTGCTCCAACAAGGTAAGCTTACCATGCGACTCTAGGATACGCTGGATAACGAACATCACATCCGGCCTGCCTGCGTCATATTCGTCGAATACCAGCGCCATCGGGCGCGTTAAGCAGTAGGGTAAAATACCGTCCTGAAATTCTGTTACCTGCTTGCCGTCCCGTAACGAAATCACGTCCCTGCCCATCAGGTCAAGCCTGCTGATGTGGCTATCGAGATTTACGCGAATGCAGGGCCAATTCAGCCGTGCCGCTACTTGCTCGATATGCGTTGACTTTCCCGTGCCATGAAGTCCACTTATCAGGACACGGCGGTTATAAGCAAAGCCCGCTAATATAGCGTGCGTAACCTCCGATTCGAAGACGTAGGCCGGATCAATGCCGGGGACATGGAGGGTTTTTTCTTTAAAAGCCGGCACAGACAATTCTGTCGAAAGCCCAAAGGCAGAAGCCGCGGATACAATAGTATCCGGCTTATCAATATTCTCGCATTCCATGATATACCTATCGCACGTCAAGAGTTGCTTTTCTTCACGGCGTCCTTATTGCGCATCTTTATAAGGAAAGATCTTGAAATATCAATAAGTATTCCTTCTATTTTTCCTTATAGACCTGCGCAAAAATACTGGGAATAAAACCCAGCTCTTGATGTGCGATAGGTATAAAAGGGAAAATAAAAAATCGGGAAGAATATCCTTTCCGCCGGGTTAACCCCCGGCGGAAAGGCTTGCCGCTCTTATTATGAGCAGCTTGCGGATTTAGCTTTAGGATCGATTGCTTCAACGATTCCGCTTGCGCCGAAAACGATGATAACACCGATACCTACGATAATCGCCATACCCCAAGATACTTTACCCAAGAGGGCGCCGATACCTACGATGGTGATGGCAAGAGTTGCAAGGGCTTTACCCACGCCGCTGGACAACCAGCCAGCAACGGTACAAAGACCTGATTCAAAAGGATTTTTTGCATTAGCAAAATCAGGCGCCATCATAACAACGGCAACCAGCGCTAGCGCAAAGCAAAGTTTCCATGACAGCGCGAGGCTATCCTGGTGCTTCGTGGTTAATGTGTGAGACATAAATGTCTTCCTTTGACAAAGAAAGTTTAAAAAAGTGCCGGATTTTGCACACTCAAAGTGCTATTAGGGCACCACAAAGAAGCCCCTACGATTGCCCGGCGCATGTACGCAGCCAGCTGTAAGAGGACTTCTAAGTCCGAATCTAACATATTTTTCTAAAATGTGTTATAAAAAAAACATATTCCTAACGATTTATATAACCGCTTTAGGATCAATGCGTTATCTCTTCAGGGTGCGATCCCTATTCAAAGCGCATCGGGTCGGCAGGATAAACGCCAAGCACCTGAACTTTCTTGCTAAAAAATCCAAGCTCCTCCAGAGCGTTCTGAACCCGCTTTTCATTCGGATGCCCCTCAAAGCTTAAGAAAAATTGCGAGGCATTATTGTTGGCGGCAGATTTCCCTCCGGGGATATAACTTTCAAGTTTCACCACATTCACCACGTTTGTGGCAAATCCGCCCAAGGATTTATAAATCGACCCCGGTATGTTGCGAATGGTAAAGAGCAAGGTGGTCAGAATGCGCGCGTTGGCATCTGGTTCAGGGTCTATCGGCTCCCGCGCGATAATAATAAAAACGGTCACGTTGCTGTCAGAATCCTGAAAATGCGGCTTCAGCACCTCCAGACCGTATAATTCGGCTGCCAGCGGAGAAGCGATGGCGGCTTTAGTACGGTCTTTCCATTCGGCCACATCCTTAGCCGCCAGGGCCGTGTTGGAATAGGGATGGGCGGTTAAACCAAGCGCCCGCACATGTTCACGGCATTGCATCAAGGCTTGCGGATGAGAATACACCTCGCGGATGGTTTCAAGCGATGCACCGCGCGGTGCTATCAGGCAATGCTCAATTTTTTGGAAAAACTCTCCCACAATATGTAAATTCGAGCGCGGCAAAATGTTATGGATCTCCGCCACGCGCCCCGCTTGAGAGTTTTCAATGGGGATCATGCCCAGAGCCGCGTTTCCTAGCGCCACGGCTTCAAAAACATCCTCAAACGAAGGGCATGGGAGCGTTTGCATGTACGGACTGGCTTGCCTGCACGCCAAATCAGCATTTGCGCCTTCAACGCCCATAAAAGCAATGGTATTTTCGGGATCAAAGAGTCTGGTGCTGGACATGCGTATGAAAGATGATAGATTGCGGGTTTCATTCTCCTTAATTCATCATTTGGTCATATGCAACAGTGGAATATCAATAGCTGGCGTGAAAAACCCATTCGCCAGCAACCGGAGTATAAAGACGCTCAGAAGTTAGCGGCGGTAGAAAAAGAATTATCTACACTGCCTCATCTTGTGTCTCCATCGGAGGCGAGGAGTTTAAAAAAAGAGCTGGCCCTTGCCTCGCAAGGCAAGGCTTTTTTGCTGCAAGGTGGCGATTGTGCGGAAAGTTTCGCTGAATTTAATGAGGATAATTTACGTTCTTACATGCGGGTAATGCTGCAAATGACCATGGCGCTAATGTATGGCGCCGGTTGTCCGGTGGTAAAAGTCGGCCGCATAGCGGGACAATTTTCCAAGCCCCGCTCCGAAGGCGTGGAAACGGTCAATGGCGCGCAGCTCCCAAGCTACCGTGGCGACATGGTCAATGCCATGGAATTCGATGAAAACTTACGTCAGGCGGATCCGGAGCGGCTTTTGCGCGTTTATTACCAAAGCGGCGCTACGTTGAATTTTCTCCGCTCACTGGCGCGGGGGGGGTATGCCAGTCTGCGGCAGATATCGCGCTGGAATACGGAGTTTGTCAAAAATTCCGCGCAAGGGCGGCGATTTCAGGAACTCGTCACTCGTCTGAATGAATGCGTTGGTTTTATTGAAGCTTGCGGCATTCCGCTGGATGATGTGGAGGAATTCTCAGAGGCGCGGTTTTACACCTCCCATGAAGCGCTGCTGCTTGGATATGAATCCTCGCTTGTCCGGCAGGATGAAACTGATGGCAAATGGTACGATACTTCCGCGCATATGCTATGGATCGGGGACCGGACGCGCGCGCCGGATGAAGCGCACGTAGAGTTCTTACGCGGCGTTGCGAATCCGATTGCCTTTAAAGTCGGCCCCAGCATGCAACCTGACACGTTGTTGCAACTGCTTGACATCCTGAATCCGGGCAATGAACTTGGGCGGTTAACGCTTATTTCACGCATGGGAGCGGCAAAAATTGGCGATCATTTGCCGCCATTGATCCGAAAGGTAAAGGAAGCAGGCCGCCATGTGGTATGGGCGTGCGACCCCATGCATGGCAACACCATTAAACCCCCGAACGGTTATAAAACAAGAAAATTCACGGACATTCTCTCGGAAGTGCGCCAATGCTTTCAAATCCATGCCGCCGAAGGCACTTACGCGGGAGGCGTGCATTTTGAGATGACCGGCCAGGACGTTACCGAATGCTTAGGAGGCGCGCAGGCAATCTCGGAAATTAACCTCTCGGATCGTTATCATACGCATTGCGACCCACGCCTGAATGCATCCCAGTCGTTAGAGTTGGCGTTTTTAATAGCCGAAATGCTCAAACGCAGCGGCACAGCCCAGTGAATAGTAAATAGCATCTTAAGGCCGCCGCTGCATCTGGCCTACTTGCGCATTGACGGCCAGGGCGGAAAGCCTTAATCTGAGAATCGTTTTATAGGGTATTTTTAAATAACGCACGGAGTTCCAGGGTATATGCAAATTCAAGTTTCCGGTAAGGGCGTTGCTGTGGGCGAAGCATTGCGCAGCCATATTTTGCAACATCTTGAGCACGGTGTTTCTAAATACATGGATCGCATGAATGCGCTTCATGTGGTG
>CAZRJZ010000090.1:0-6316 GCA_964600465.1 uncultured Rickettsiales bacterium | reverse complement strand
AGAAGATTTTCCTCGGGAAAGGCAGTATGCGTGTCGCAGAGAATGCGGCGCAGCCAGCGTAACGCAATCAATATATTGACTGCGAATTAGTATCAGATCCGGCATGGCCGCCTGGCCTTCTAAAAACGCAACTCCGGCATGACGTAAAGGGCCTCAGGCGCGCCCACCTCAGCCTGCCGCCCCTGCAAGATCCCCCCTTGAATCAACAACGTGTCGATGCCAGCGTTATTTGCGCCTAAAATATCGGTATATAATCCGTCTCCCACCGCCAGAATCTCGGCAGGGCGCAATGGTGCCAGACGCGCCAAACAGTGCCTATAGACGGCCGGATAAGGCTTGCCGTACCATTGCACTGCGCCCCCCATGGAGACGTATTGCCGCGCGATCACGCCTGCGCATGGGAAACGCTCGCCGCTAATCTTCACCACCTCCATATCAGGATTCAAGCACAGCATGGGCAACCGGCGCGCAAGACAGCGCGCAAGGAGCGGCGTCAGATCCTCTAATCCGGCCTCTTCACTGCCGAACCCTACATTTAAAATAAAATCCGCTTCTTCCGGAGGGCCGGAACTGTAGGAAAGCCCTTGCAATACATCCGCGTCGCGTTCGGGGCCAATATAAAGATACCGCTTCCCGACACTGACCTCACCGGCCGCCATAGCCTGATACGCCGCCTCGCCGGAGGACATGACCCCCTCATAAAGATCGGCGCTCACTCCGATGGATTCCAATACCGCCGTCACCTTATGCACACGGCGCGGCGCATTGGAAAGAAAAAACACGCGCTTGCCTTGCGCTCTGAGTTGTTTTAAGCACTCCAGCGCATGCGGATAAAGTCGGCTTCCGTCATGAATGACGCCCCACAGATCGAGAATAAATCCTCTGTAACGGGGCATGAGCGCACTTAAACCAGGAGTAAGAGAATCAGGCATCGTTATCTTTCATCTTGTACCGGCGCAGCTTATCGGGCTATGCTTACGACCATGGGTTTAAAAAAGGCTCTATCTACCATGGAATCTCTCGTTATTGCCAGTCATAACGCGGGGAAAGTGCGTGAATTTTCCGCATTGCTCGCGCCGTTGGATATTAACGTTATTCCCGCTGCCGCGCTTAACCTGCCTGAACCGGAAGAAACCGGCGCTACCTTTGCTGAAAACGCCGCATTAAAGGCTGTGGCAGCGGCGCACGCTTCCGCAGAAATCGCTCTTGCGGACGATTCCGGCCTGGTAATTCCCTCGTTGGATGGCGCACCCGGCATTCACTCGGCCCGTTGGGCGGGCGGGGATAAAAATTTTCCGGCCGCGTTTGCGCGCATTGAAGCCGCCTTGGCAGAAAAGCAAATTACGCGAGGGCAGCCGGTTCCGGCGTATTTTATATGCGTATTATGCGTAAGCACCCCGGAAGGAAAAGTCGCTTATTTTGAAGGTCGCGTAGACGGTAAACTCACCTTTCCTCCGCGCGGAAAGCATGGATTTGGCTACGATCCTATTTTCACGCCCGACGGTCATGGGCAAACCTTCGCTGAAATGGATCCGGCAACCAAGCAAACCATCAGCCACCGCGCGCTGGCCTCAAGCAAGTTATTACAATGGCTGCGGGAAAACATGATATGAGGGCTTTCATCGCTCTGATCTCTGTTCTTTTATGTGCGCTTCCTTGTCAGGCGGCGCTCCCTCTTGACCGGCTTGATCATGCGGTCGCCTCGCTGGAGTCCGATACCGCAGCCATTGCTCCGGGCGCGCAATTTCAGGTATCGCTGCGCTTGCAACTCGAAACGGGCTGGCACACCTACACCAAAGACCCCGGCGATGCCGGGCTTCCCACCCGTATCGAGTGGACGCTGCCGGAAGGATTTAAAGCCGGAGAAATTATATGGCCTCCCGCTAAGACCTTCGATGAAGCCGGCATCACCACATACGGATACGAAAACGAGGTCACCCTTCCCTCCCCTGTCACCGCGCCAATGACGATTTCCGCCGGCGAGAGTTACACCCTCTCCGCCCAGGTTGATTTTATGGTATGCAAAGACATTTGCATACCACAAACAACAGCGCTTTCTCTAACGCTTCCCGGCGCCGATAAGCCGCCTTCCCCTACGGCCACTCCCGCCGCAACCGGCTCGCCAGCGTCCCTCACTTTTGCCGCTGCGCTCATGCTATCGCTGCTGGGCGGTGCGCTGTTAAACTTTATGCCATGCGTATTCCCCGTACTCTCGCTTAAGGCGCTTAAACTGGCGCGTTATTCCGGCAAAGAACGTCTCCATGTGCGCATGGAAGGCATTGCTTACACATTGGGCATTATGCTGTCTTTTGCCGTCATAGCGGGGCTATTGCTGACGCTCAAAATCGGCGGAGAGGCGATTGGCTGGGGATATCAGATGCAATCGGCTGCTTTTGTTGGCACGCTCGCGCTGTTGCTATTTGCCATCGGGCTGAACCTCTCAGGATTTTTTGAATTACCGGTACTGTTTGGCAGCGTGGATTTAGAGCAAATGCATCCGCATTCTTTAAAGAAAAGTTTTTTCACCGGCGTACTCGCAACCCTTGTCGCCACGCCATGCACCGCGCCGTTCATGGCCTCAGCGATCGGCTACAGCCTCACCCTTCCACCCTACGCTGCGCTTGCGGTATTCGAAGTCCTGGCGTTTGGCCTGGCGTTGCCTTTTTTAGGTTTAAGCTTCTTTCCGCGGCTGCTTGCCTTCCTGCCTAAACCCGGAGCGTGGATGGTGACTTTCCGCGAAGCCTTGGCCTTCCCTATGTATGCCTCGGCGGTCTGGCTGATATGGGTGCTCACCATCCAGACGGGAGCAAACGGCGCCGCAATCTCTCTGCTTTCGATGCTTGGTTTAACGTTAGCGTTGTGGCTGCAAAAACGCAGCCAAGCCTTCGTGCCGTTGGTATTTTTAAGCATGATCATCCTCGGCAATGGCTGGCTGCTTTACCGCCTTGATCAAACCGCCGCGGTAAAAATTCCTGCTGCGGCGCATGGCGAACCGTTTTCGCAAACCGCTCTGGATCGTTTACGCGCCGCTGGAACGCCGGTGTTTGTGGATGCAACCGCCGCATGGTGCATCACCTGCCAGATCAACTATCAAACCACGCTCGGCACAGAGCGCATAACCCAAGCGTTCAAAGAGAAGCATATCACGCTCATGGTCGCGGATTGGACGCGTAAGGATGCTCATATTACGGAATTTTTAAACCGCTTCGACCATAACGGCGTGCCGCTTTACGTGTATTTTCCGCCCCACGGAGAACCCAAAATCCTCCCGCAAATCCTGACCCCCACTCTTGTGCTTGAAGCCATTCAAGCGCCTTAAATCTCGCAAGGAATTTTATTTATAGCAGGCAACGTTCAATGAGCGACTTAAACCAGCCCCTTCTCCCTTTGATCGCGTCATGGCTCAGGCCTTTGACGTGGTCGACATAGTGGGTGAGCGTAAAATTCTTCATGCTGCTGAGTCAATACTCGCAGTATCGCCGCAGCTTTTTCGAGAGTGTTTTTTTGCCATCTTTAAGCCTCCTATCCGGTTGATTGATGAAAACTATCCACCTAAACCCCATCCGCTAAAAATTCGTTAATCTGCGTAAGTCCTGTTAGTATCAGAAGACGTTCCCCTGACAATCCTCCGGGCGAAGGACAAGCTGGCAGAAGCACCTAATCCCCTCCCCGCTCCAGCCCATATTTGGCAAAAATTAATTGCGCTTCCACGCTACGCAAGAACGCGACGAAAGCACGGGACTCCTCCATTTTATCGCCTGCCAGCACCGCCGCCCGGTACGCAACCGACGTGTAGCTCCCAACCGGAAAACTATCCAGCACCGCAATATCCGGATAAGTGCGCGCATCGCTCATATAGACCAGTGCATAAGCCTGCTGCGCGCCCACCATGCGCAGCATTTGCGGCAGCGTTTTAATGTAGAGGATGTAAGACTCCATATCCGCGCTCACGCCCATGGAACGCAATGCTTCGCGCGCCGTGCTCCCCTCTTCCAGCGTTTCCGGATTCCCGACCAGCAAGAGCGATTCTCCCTGCATGGCATTTACCAGCGCCGCCACAGGAAAGCCCGACTTCAAGCTCAAACTTAACGGAGTCGTGGCATTACCAACCAGAACAAGCCGGTTGCGCGCCACTTCCAACCCGGAATGAATATCGGCAACGCCTTGCTGCATAAGCATCTCCACCCGCTGCGGATGCGCGGTAATAAAAATATCCGCATAAGCGCCGTCTGTGATCAAGGCCGCTTCTTCCTCACGACTCACAAACGCCAGTGAACATGCTATTTTGTTGCGGCGCGTATATTCCCGCGCAATCTCAGCCAACGGCGCGGCCAACTTCTGGTCCGATAGGATGGCCAAGGAAGGCATCTCCTGCGCCCTGGCGGCACAGGAAATAAATAACACCCCTATCCATAGCAGCGCTCTCACGCGCCTTCCCCCAGCAATCCGATAAAAGGCAGCTCGCGGTACGCATTGGCCGCATCCAGACCATAGCCCACCACAAAGTAGTCGGGCGCCACAAAACCTCTAAAATCGGCTGTAATCTCTACTTTTCGTTTGCCCGGCTTTTCCAGCAGCACCGCAATATGCACCGACTCCGCGCCACGACTCTCAATTAGCTCACGCGCAAATAAAAGTGTACGCCCGGACTCCAAAATATCATCAATAATCAGCACATGCTTTCCCTGCACGGCTTCGCTTACATCGCGGTGAATGGCCACGGATCCTGAGCTTTCCTGCGATTTTCCATAACTGCCTAGCGTCATGAAATCGATTTGCGGACGTGCGCCCTGGTAGTAAAGCGCCCGGATCAGATCGGCGGCAAACACAAAACTCCCGCGCAACAACGCGACAATCACCATATCCGCAGGCAAACGCCCGGCAATGGCTTCCGCCAATTCCGCAATACGCGCTTCAATTTGCCGCGCCGAATAGAGCGGTTTTACTTCGCCGCCCACAGCTTCGCCCTCCTGAGCAACAGCTCCAGGGGATTGCCCACCTCTACAACGACATGGGCGCCGCCTTTTTCTTCCATCTCCAAGGGCCTGGTTTTGAAGCTGAAGCTCTCATCCGGCTTCAGTACGCGCTGATCCTGTGGCTCATACCAGGGATCTTTGATCAGTGTTTTTTTCTCATCCACCAGAGAAATCCGGATCACGGGAAGAATTTTCTCTTGCTTGGAAGTATTGACAATCGCGCCCAAAATCACCCGCCCATGCTCGCCTTCTTTTTGCTCATCAAAGCGAATATCTTTGAGCGCCAAACCGCTCGTTTGCGAAATGCCCAACCATTGCGGCTTATAAAGGGTGACCATCAGGGTCAACACCGCCGCCAGTAAAAGCCCGTTAAGCAACATCAGCGGCGCAAGACGCGCGGCCGATCCCGGCAAGGCCACCGGAACGTTTGCGCCCGGTTTGAGGGGTTTTTCGACCACCTCCACGGCGCCGGCCCCCTCCATGGCGGCGGATTGATTCATCAACGCCTCAATATCGGGCGGTTCGCTGACAGGCACATCCGCCTTAGCCACCCACATAAACGCGCAACGGCCGCACTTGACCCGTTGTCCACCGGGCTTTACCGCTTGGCTGGGAACGAGGAAGCGCGCATCGCAGCTGGGACACTGAAGAATCATGATGATTGCAATCGGGGTGGTTCTGCAGTAGGGCTAGCACAAATTTTCTTGCTCATAAAGCACTTCTCAACGCCGCTATGATTTCGCTTTCTCACATCGCCATGGAATATGAGCCTGATCGCCAGATTCTCAAAGATATTTCTTTAGAGCTGAAGGCGGGGTCTTTCCATTTTCTCTGCGGCTCCAGCGGCGCCGGTAAAACTACATTGTTCAATATATTGGGACTCACGCAACGCCCCACGCGCGGCAGAATCTCCATGTTCGGGCAGGAGGTCACGAAACTCCCCCGGGAAGCGCTGCCGCCGTTGCGCCGCCGCATTGGTTTAGTGTCGCAGGATTTCCGTCTGCTGGATCATTTAACCGTGGCGGAGAATGTGGCGATCCCTTTGAAAATCGCCGGCGAATGCGCCCACGGCATTGGCCCTAAAGTAGAGGAGATGCTAAGCTGGATCGGCCTGGAGCAACATGCGGATTCTTACCCTAGCGTCCTCTCCGGCGGACAGAAACAACGCGTCGCCATCTCGCGTGCCGTGATTTGCAAACCTGATTTACTCCTTGCTGATGAGCCGACCGGCAGCCTGGATGCCAATTTATCACAACGCCTGATTTACCTTTTTGAGGCTCTGAATAAAATGGGAGCCACCGTGCTGATTGCCACGCATGACGAACACCTTATCTCGTTAT
>CAZRJZ010000089.1:0-6357 GCA_964600465.1 uncultured Rickettsiales bacterium | reverse complement strand
GAAAAAGCGCGCATGGTAACCTCCTTTGAAAATAGGGGCGCAACAACAGATAGCCCCATCATAACCAACTATACGCAGGATGCAACGGCTTGTGGAAGCAATGCATCCGGGGGGCGAATATAAAGCGGCTCCGGTGCGCATAATAAATGCGAATGCGAACACATGATTTTTCCGGCGCCGCGTGCACTGGGCGATGTAATATGTCGCAGCTTGCGTGCTTGCGGATGCTCAGGCAGGGTTGCGCAATAGCCTGCAACGGCGCACGGCCCTGCTTCAAGTAGCGCATATAATTTTTCCTGATCAGCAAGCGCTAAATCACCGCATGGTATGAGCGTGGGAGAGGGGATAAAAAACTGGTAATAGACCTCTCCTTTCCCTGCATTCAGCAGGCATAAAATCCGTTCTTCTTTTTGGATCGCTTCCTGTGCTTCTGCCGCCATGGCGGCAAGCGTGCTGACGCCATATACCGGAATATCCGTGCTCAAGCCTATGGCGCGCGCCGTGGCAAGGCCAACCCGCAAGCCGGTGAAGCTCCCGGGGCCAACGGTGCTGACGGCCATTGTTAAATCCGCGTAGGTTGTTCCTGCTTCTTTAAGCGCGGCTTCAATCATGGGAAGCAATTGGCGTGCTTGTTGGGTCTTCCCTGTTTCCACTTGTTCCGCCAGTAGGTTGCTACTTTTGAATATGGCAACGCTACAGGGGCCCGTAGCGGTGTCGATGGCAAGGGTGAACGGGGCTTTGGTCATAAACTATTTGCGTAATCAGTAAGATAGGGTAATCTTTGGCGCTTATCACAAGCAGGAAAGATTATAAGCGCATGCAGTCTAAAAAAGTCCACATTAAAACCTATGGCTGTCAGATGAACGTGTATGATTCGCAGCGCATGCAGGACGTGCTGAGTCCTTTAGGCTATGCGCCCGGCGAGACGATCGAAGGCGCCGATCTGGTTATTTTGAATACCTGCCATATCAGGGAGAAGGCGGAAGAGAAAGTTTATTCCGAGTTGGGGCGAATCCGGCAGGAAAAAGAGCGTAAAAAAAA
Source organism: uncultured Rickettsiales bacterium (assembly GCA_964600465.1). Classification (GTDB taxonomy): domain Bacteria; phylum Pseudomonadota; class Alphaproteobacteria; order Rickettsiales; family SXRF01; genus CAYMDD01. Next base: position 5,316 of record CAZRJZ010000089.1, on the reverse strand, counting down.
TGCTGGCGAAACCATGCTCATTGCCGTTGGCGGTTGTGTTGGGCAGGCGGAGGGGGAAGAAATTTTCCGCCGTGCGCCGTATGTGGATATTGTCTTAGGTCCGCAAAGCTATCACGAGCTTCCTGAAATGGTGACACGCGCTATTCGCCAGAAAGGCGGCGTGGTGGAGCTGGAGTTTCCTGCCATACCAAAATTTGATTCACTCCCGGAGCCGAATGCGCCGCAAGGGCCTTCGGCGTTTCTCTCGGTGCAGGAGGGGTGCGATAAATTTTGTACTTTCTGCGTGGTTCCATATACGCGTGGTGCGGAATATTCAAGATCGGTCAGTGCAATAGAAGAAGAAGCTAAGAAACTTGTTGAGCTTGGCGCCAAAGAGCTGACGCTGCTTGGCCAGAATGTGAATGCCTATCATGGTGAAGCGGAAAACGGTGTGGCGAGTCTGGCGCAATTAATCGAGCGCCTGGCGCGTGTGGAAGGATTAGAGCGGATCCGTTACACCACCTCTCATCCGCGTGACATGACCGATGATCTCATTGCCATGCATGGAGTAGAGTCAAAGCTCATGCCGTTTCTGCATCTGCCGGTGCAATCCGGATCCAACGCGATTTTAAAGCGAATGAACCGTAAGCATGATGCGGCGTTTTATATCAACATCATTGATAAAATTCGCTCCCATCGTGCTGATATTGCACTTTCTTCCGACTTTATCGTCGGTTTTCCAGGAGAAACAGATAAGGATTTTGAAGAGACTATGCGGCTTGTGGAGGCAGTGCAATTTGCCTCTGCTTATTCATTTAAATACAGTCCTCGCCCTGGCACACCGGCGGCTGCGGATGAAGCGCAAGTGCCAGAAGCGGTAAAGTCCGAGCGGCTGGCGCGTTTGCAGGAATTGTTACAAGTGCAGCAACGTGCATTTAACCAGGCGAGCGTTGGCAGTGCGGTCGAGGTTCTTTTTGATCGCCCAGGCAAGCATGAGGGGCAACTCGTGGGTAAAACTCCGCACATGCAATCGGTGCATGTGCAGGCAGGCGCCGATAAGTTAGGCGCGTTGATGAGCGTGAAAATCACTCACGCTTCGGCCAATAGCCTGACAGGCACGTTGCTGCACTAAATGAACGGCGCTCTAACTCTCCGGTCCATCTATAGGTGGCAGGCCGGTTTCTTCGCGTTCTTCGATTTTCATGCCGTGTTGCCGGCTGAAAAGATAATTAAATTCTGCCCCAAAAATAAAAATGATATTGCATACGTAAAAAAACACCAGCGCAGCGATAATGCCTCCAAGGCTTCCGTATATAAGCGTTAATTGGGTGAAATGCTGGAGGTAATAGGCAAATAACCTTGCCGTCCCGATCCATAACGCCACCACCAAAACCGCTCCTGGCGCTACCGATATAAAATGCTGCTTGATGTTGGGCAGCGTGTAATAAATAGCGGCGACGGTTGCGCACATCAGTGCAAGCGAAATATAATAGGTGACCTGGCCAATTAGCGCCCCCTCTTTGCCCAGTAATGGAAGCGCGATCATTTCTTCTAAATGCTGCAAAATCAACGGCACGGACATCATTACCGGCGTGCCGATCAGCAGGATAAAGGCAAAAATAAGCAACTGTAAAACACTTAAACTGCGGCGTAGCAAATAATTTGGCGGTGTACTGACATGATAGGCGCGGTTTAATATGGTGCGCAGGCCCTCTACCGCCGAAGACGCAGTCCATATGGCGCCCACAATAGCGAGCGTCAGTAACCCTTGCGGCGGACCGAAGGTGATTTCCTGGATGCGCGGCTGCAGGGCGCTGATAATTTCAGCGGGAAGCCGCTGGAAAATAGCGGTAGCGAATTCCGCCGCCAGCGTATGCTCACCCACAGAGCCGATCAACGCGGTAATCAACACTAGAAACGGAAAAAGCGCCAATAGCCCCAGAAATGCCAGATAACCTGCATGCTCAATGCCATCATGGTTAATAGTGTTAATGGCGGCTCTGACGATACATTCAACAATAGTTTTCTTGCGCAAACGAAAAAACTCCATCTATGCGGCTACATCTGTTGAAGGATAGCTGCTCACGAGGCGGGAAGGCAACCTTATTTCCAGGTGTCGGAAATACGTAAAACGGCTGGGGTCATAATAATAATAAAGAGCGTAGGCAGAATAAATAAAATCATGGGAAGCGTCATGATAGCAGGCAGGCGTGCCGCCTTATTTTCTGCTCGCAACATACGTTGTTCACGGAATTCCGATGCCAGCACGCGTAGCGCCTGCGCAATAGGCGTGCCGTATTTTTCTGTTTGAATGAGCACGCTGATCAGTCCACGCACTTCCTGCAACTTTACGCGCTCGGTCAGGTTCATTAAGGCTTTGCTGCGCTCTGGCAAAAAATTTAGCTCCATGGCGGTCATGCTTAGCTCCTCCGACATTTCCGGATAAGCCAGGTTTAATTCCTTAGATACGCGTTCCAATGTGGCCGCTAAGCTTAATCCGGCTTCAGCGCAGATGGTCATGAGATCAAGCGTATCAGCAAGCGCCCTTTGTACGCTGACAAGGCGTTTTTTGCGTTTACGCGCCACCACCCAGGTAGGTAGCTTCATCCCGATGAAGACAAGCGCAATCGGGGTGCCAAGATTCATGTAGACGTGCATGCCTTCATTGCCCCAGATTTGCATTTGCATCAGTACCACGCCTGCCAGGCCAAAAATAACGGGGGTCACGAGCGTAAAGAACGCGAAAATGACGAGGGCATCTTTATCCCGCCAGCCAGCCTCAATCATCCGGTCTTCGATTTGCCGCACCTGAGTATTTTTAAGCAACTTAAAGCGCTCTACCACTTTACGCATAGCGCTGATAGACTGATGAATGCCCTTACGCCTGCGCGGTGCATTCATTTCTCCACGCAGGCGCGCGCGGCGTGCTTCCAGCGCCTGAATACGCGAAGCGTTGCCTCTTTTCTTGCGCAGCATGAAAGACGCGGAGAAAAAGCAGAATATCGCAAGGCCAACGGCAATGAGGGTAATTTTGTCTGCGTCCATAAAATGGTCAAATTTCGAATTTTGCCATACGATTCATGCTCCATATGCCCGTGTAAAGCATGCCCGCCGCCAGGGCGAGCGCCTTGTTCCCACGTGGATCTTGCCAAAGCGACCCCACATATTCCGGACTTAAGACGAACAACGCTAACCCCACCACAAACGGCAATGAGCCGATAATAACGGAAGAGGCACGCGCTTCCGAGGTCATGGCTTTTATTTTCATTTTCATCATGTAACGCTTGCGGATTACCTCGCCTAGATTGCCCAGTATCTCGGAAAGATTACCGCCGGTTTCACGTTGAAGGATAATGCTGGTGATAAAGAAATTAAACTCTGTGCTGTCTAATTTTCTGGCTTCATTTTGCAGCGCCTCTTCCATGGTGACGCCTAATTGCATGGTGCTGGCAATGTTTCTAAAGCTGCTGCCAACCGGATCGGAAACTTCATTGCCCACTAACACAATGGACTCAGAAACCGGCAGGCCGGAGCGTAAACCCCGCACAATGAGATCAATAGCGTCGGGGAAAAGCTGAAGAAATTTCTTCTTCTTGGATTCAATTTTGAAACCTAGCGCTTTCACGGGAAGCCAAAACCCTAAAATCACGCCTACTGACGCTCCAAGTAGCGGGGGCAGATGTGTTGCCGTGGCGGTTCCTGCGCAAACCCCTGTAAAAAGCAAGGAACGCAACAAAAAATTACGGGCGCTTAAATGACTTCCCGTGCGCTCAAGGCGGGATTGCAGGCGTTCCATATTGGGCAACGGCTTCACTAAAACAGCGATTAGTCCTGAAGAAGCCTGCGCTTTTTGTTTGCGCAGCGATTGGCTATCCTTGGGCGCAACGACATGTCGCCTGGCCTCGAGCTTTTTAGCGCGCGCGATGATTTTTGAGCGGTGCGTGAGCGGAAAAGCCATGGCTATTCTCCCATCATGGCGTCCAGGAGTGCTTGCTCCAGGCCAAAATAAGAAGCCTGGGTAATGCATTTCGGGCGAATGCCGGAGGAGCGGAATTTTCCCACCAGTTTACCCGATGCGTCTTCCCCTTCAAATTCGAACGTAATCAGATCCTGGGTAATGACCACATCGCCTTCCATGCCAATGACTTCCGTTACATGCGTGCAACGGCGTACGCCGTCGCGCATACGCTGCATCTGCACAATCAAATGCACGGCGCTGGCGATTTGCGTGCGCACCGCTTTACTTGGCAGGTTCGATACCGCCATGCCGATCATGTTTTCCAGCCGTGTCAACGCTTCGCGCGGGTTGTTGGCGTGGAGCGTGCCCATGGAGCCATCATGGCCGGTGTTCATGGCTTGCAATAGGTCAAATGCTTCGCCGCCGCGTACTTCTCCTAAGATAATACGGTCAGGGCGCATACGCAGTGCATTCTTTACCAGATCACGCATGGTAATTTCGCCGTCGCCTTCTAAATTGGCGTGCCGCGTTTCCAGCGGCACTACGTGCGGCTGTTGCAGTTGCAGTTCCGCTGCGTCTTCGATAGTGACGATGCGTTCACCATGGTCGATCATACGGGAAAGCGCGTTCAGCATGGTTGTTTTCCCCGATCCCGTTCCGCCGGAGACAATAATGTTAAGCCGTATGCGGCCACAGATTTTGAGCAGCTTTGCCATATTCTCAGAGAGGCTATGCGGCGTCATGGTGTCGATGGTAATTTTTTTCTGCGCAAATTTACGGATGGAGATGCTGCATCCGCGTATGGCGCATGGCGGCGCAATCACGTTGACGCGAGAGCCGTCGGGCAGGCGTGCGTCGCAGATGGGGCTGGATTCATCCACGCGCCGCCCTACAGCCGTAACAATTCGTGTGGCGATCGACATAACATGCTGGTTGTCTCTGAACTGCACATCGGTAAGCTCCAGCTTGCCTTTGCGCTCTACGTAGATTTGATGTGGGCCGTTCACCATAATATCGGTAATGGCTTCGTCGCGTAAGAGCGGCTCTAGCGGCCCGAAACCAAGCATGTCATCGACAATTTGCCCAGCGAGCAATTGCTGCTCGGCATGGCTTAACGGGAGTTTCTGCTCCAGTACAATCTCACCAATCAGCGCAATGATCTGCCGCTTTAATTCCTCTCGTGGCATGCGCGAGGAAGTGGCAATATCAATTTGCTCCATCAGCAAATTATAGATTTTGACTTTAGCGCTCGCTAACTCGGCGCTGACCGTGTGTTGCGTGCGTATGGCGGCGGGTGCGGGGGTATTATCGGCAAAAAGCAATTCGCCTTTGGATTGCGCCTTTACTGCTTCGGAGGCGGGTGCGCCGGGGGCTTCCGT
>CAZRJZ010000088.1:4674-6379 GCA_964600465.1 uncultured Rickettsiales bacterium | reverse complement strand
AGAGGCTGGGGTTGCGCATAAAATAATCATGGGCGGAAAGGGCCTCTTCGCCGTGCGGCAGGCGCGTATAGACGCCTTGCGCATCCATTATCCAGCTTTGCTTCTCGTCTTTTAAATTGGCGAGCATGATCTGATCCAGAATCTGCGCGTGCACAGTGGGGTTTTCAATGGGTACCATTACCTCCAGCCGCCCGTCCAGATTGCGAGGCATCCAGTCGGCGGAGCCGATAAAAACCTTGGCCTGCGGTGAAGGAAGCCCATGGCCTGCGCCAAAACAACAAATGCGCGAATGCTCTAAATACCTGCCAACAATAGACTTTACGCGTATGTTATCGGAAAGACCTGGCACGCCCGGCTTTAAGCAGCAAATTCCGCGCACTACCAGATCTATCTGCACGCCTGCTTGGGAAGCGCTGTAAAGAGCATCGATAATCGCTGGATCCAGCAGCGAGTTCATCTTGGCCCAAATGGCGCCTGGCTTGCCTTCACGCACGTATTTTATTTCCTGGCCGATTAATTCCTGCAAACTTTGGCGGAGCATGCGCGGCGCAACCACCAGTTTCCGAAACATACGCGGCGGGGCATAGCCGGTGATGAAATTGAAAAGATAAGCAGCATCCCGGCACAATACCGGATCGCAGGTAAAGAAGGAAAGATCCGTATATATTTTTGCCGTATTTGGGTGATAATTGCCGGTGCCAAAATGCACATAAGAGACAAGCTTCCCCTCCTCGCGCCTGGAAACCAGCGTAACCTTCGCATGGGTTTTAAGGGAAACAAAGCCATACACAACCTGCGCGCCGGCGCGCTCCAGCTCGCGCGCAAACCGCATATTCGCCTCTTCATCGAAGCGCGCTTTCAATTCCACTAGCGCCGTTACGGATTTCCCGGCTTCCGCCGCTTCAATCAAGGCCTTTACCACGGGAGAGTCAGGGCTGGTGCGGTAAAGCGTTTGCTTGATGGACACCACATTCGGATCCGCCGCTGCCTGGCGTACAAATTGCAACACCACGTCAAAGCTCTCAAACGGGTGATGTACCACGATATCCTTGGCGGCAATAGCGGCAAAACAATCCCCCCCGTAATCCCCGATACGCTCAGGAAAGCGCGCCGTAAACGGTGGAAATTTGAGCGATGCGGGGCCTTGCTCATAGATTTCCTTCAAAGCGCGCATGCCAAACATGCCGTCCATTTCTACTACCTCATCGGGAGCGACGTGCAATTGCTCGCACACAAACTGCAAAAGCGCCTTAGGCGCATCCGCTTTGAAGCGCAGGCGAATCACGCGGCCACGGCGGCGCTGTTTTACCGCGCGCTCAAAATTGCGCACAAAATCTTCCGCTTCATCGGCAATATCCAGATCGCCATCCCGCGTGATGCGGAATAAGGCGCTTTCTACTTTGCTAAATCCCGGGAAGAGGGCATCTAGAAAAAGCTCAATGACATCCTCAAGCAATACAAAACGTAATTTTTTTCCTGGAAGCCGCACAAAGCGGGGTAGGCTCATCGGCAATGAAACAATCGCCGTATGTTCTGCTTTAGGATTCTCCACGCGCAAATGAAAAATAAGCGCCAGGCTTAAGTTGGGAAGGAATGGGAAGGGATGTGCAGGATCAATGGCAATCGGCGTAAGGGCAGGGAAAATATTGTCGAAGAAATACTCAGCTATCCACGTCATGTCCTTAGGAGAAAGGGTTTCTGCTGA
>CAZRJZ010000088.1:0-4664 GCA_964600465.1 uncultured Rickettsiales bacterium | reverse complement strand
CGCCCTCATCCTGCAAGGCCTTTTGAATACGCATCCAGCAATGGTTTTGCTGTAACGTCAACCGTTGCACGGCGGCGTGAATAATGGCCAACTCCTCCGGCGGTGTCAGGCCATCAATGCTGATATGGGAAACGCCTTCTCTGACATAATCTTTTAAACCCGCAACCCGAACCATATTGAATTCGTCTAAATTCGACGCGGAAATAGCAAGGAAGTTCAACCGCTCCAAGAGGGGGTTGAGGGGGTTATCCGCTTCTTCCAACACGCGCGCATTGAACGCCAGCCAGGAAAGCTCGCGGTTCAGATAGCGTTCACCGGAGTACTCGAACATATTCGCTCCCTTGGGTCGCCGGTTATGATGCGGCGCAACATCTCATCTTCTTGCAATTGCCTATCATATGACGGAAGATGGTAGCCGCAACGTATTTATTGGCCTAGTCTACTGCAAATGCCTGAAAAAATCCTTTATCTCTTGCGCCATGCGGAAGCGGAAACGGCGCATCCTCACCGGGAAGACCACAAACGCCGCCTTAATGAGCGCGGAGTAGCGCAGACGACGGCGCTTGCCCAATATATGTGCGCTCAAGGCGTTTCGGCGCAGCATACCCTGTGCTCCACCGCCACCCGGGCTCGCCAGACCTTTGACGTTTTGAAAGAAAATGGCGTGGTTTCGGGAGAGACCGAGCATACCGGAAAACTTTATCACGCCAGCGCAAACGGAACCTTGCGCCTGATTCAGCATATCCCCGATCAGGTAAAACAACTGCTGGTGATTGGGCATAATCCCGGCATGTACCAATTAGCGGCACAGCTTGCAGAAGAGGGTGATTCTCAGCTTCTGGACGAAGTATCGCTTCATTACCCCCCTTGCACGCTTTCTGTGTTTTCGTTGCCGATTGAGCGCTGGCAGGAAGCCACGTTGCACCGCGGCATCCTCAAAGCGTTTCTGACCCCTTTTTATATCGAGCGTATGCAGCTTAGCGGCGTGGCTTAGGTGTTTAAGCCTGCTATCCACGTATTAATAGCCTTTGGGGACGGAGTTGGTCCGGAGATAATGGATGCCGTGCTTATGGTCTTGCGAGAGGCCGGAGCGGCGATAAAATTAGAAGCCATAGAAATGGGTGAGCGGCTTTATAAGCAGGGCGCTGCCGATGGGATTTTACCTTCGGCCTTGGAAAAACTGGCGCACGCCCAAGCGCTGTTAAAAGCCCCTACCATTGAACCGCAAGGGGCTGACCAACGATCAGTCAGCCTGGCCTTACGGGAGCGGTTTGGTCTTTATGGATACGCATGGCCGATTTATAGCCCTGCGCCCATGCTTGGTACAAAAAATACCTCGCAAGATCTTGGTGTACGGGCCGGAGCTGCCTATGTAGGCGAATCATTCGCGCTGTTTGAGCCGCTGCATGGAGTGGCGGCGCGCCTGGCAGGAAAAAACCGGGCTAATCCTTCAGCATTATTGAATGCCGCAACATTAATGCTCGCCACCATCGGACAACAGGACACTGCGCGTATTATCCATTCCGCCTGGCTGAGAACCATTGAAGATGGCGTTCATACCCGAGACATGCGCAACAAAAAGACGCGCATCAAGGCCGGCACAAAGGAATTCGCCGAAGCGGTGGCGGCTCGCCTTGGCCAGGCGCCTGATGGGCATCTTCGCTCCCTGGACGGGGCAATACCAGACTTACGCCAGGAATATCGCTTACTCGAATGATGCAGAGCCATGCGGACTCTCTATATGGCGAATCATCTCAGAAGGTTATCCCGACTAACCTTGTCTGATCCATTTTTCCTTCGCTATTGATCAAGTTATTATTTCTTTAGCTGGCTAAACCGTGCTAGTTGAGAGTCTTAATTATAAACGCTCGTATAGTAGCTCCCGTGCCTTCTTGTGATTTACTGCAATCCTTGCTTGACCATACACGCGCTCTCGGGGCCGACATGGCGGATGCGGTGAAGTTTGAACATACGCAAGTCTCCGTTAGCCGCCGCCTGCGCCAACCGGAAAATCTGGAGCGCTCAGAAACAAACACGCTGGGCTTGCGTGTTTTTTGTGGCGCAAAGCAAGCGATCGTTTCCTCCACAGATCTGCGTTGGGAAAGCTTAAAAGCCACGGCTGAGTGGGCCATTTCCATGGCGCGCGCCTCTACCGATGACGCAGACTCTACCCTCGCTCCGCCGCACTTGCTGGCGCGCACTATTGCTGACTTAGACTTATATGATGCACAAGGGGAACCGCCGGAATCCTGGTTAATGGAGCAAGCGGAAGCCGCTGAGGATGCCGCGCTTGCTATGCCCGGCATTACCAATTCCGAAGGCGCAGATGCGCAGTATAGCGCTTATAGCATTACGCTCGCCACATCCCCTAAAGAGGGGGAGGGCTTCCATGGAAGCTACAATGCCAGCTCGTTTTCCCTCTCCGTTTCTGTGCTTGCAGGCACAGACAGCCATATGGAGCGCGACTATGATTACGCTTACACGCGCCACCGCACCGACCTCCCTGACGCCGCCAGCATTGGCATCAACGCCGCTTCCCGCGCGCTTAAAAAGCTTGGTGCGCGTAAATCTCCCACCTGCCAAGCGCCCGTAGTATTTGACCCACGCGTTGCCAAAAGCATAGTTGGTAGTTTCGCAAGCGCTATTTCCGGTAGCAGTGTGGCGCGTGGCACGAGTTTCTTAAAAAACGATCTCGGCAAACCGCTCTTTGCGCCCGGAATTCGCATTACGGATGATCCGCACCGCCTGCGCGGTCTGGCCTCCCGCCCCTTCGACGGGGAAGGAGTTCAAGGAAAAGAACGCGCCGTTATTGAAGACGGAATCCTCCAAACCTGGCTGCTTGATGTGCGCAGCGCCAATAAGCTGGGTATGGTGAGCACCGGCCATGCGTCACGCGGGGCGGCATCGGTTCCTTCTCCGTCTTCTACGAATCTTTACATGGAGCCGGGACTCTTGACACCGCAGACGCTAATGCAGGATATTGCCAGTGGGTTTTACGTAACCGAAGTATTTGGCATGGGCGTCAATTTAGTTACCGGAGATTATAGCCAGGGCGCGTCCGGCATATGGATTGAGAAAGGGGAATTGGCCTACCCCGTTTCGGAAGTAACGATTGCCGGTAATCTGCGCCAAATGTTTGCGCATGCTGCCCCAGCCAACGATCTGGCATTCCGCTACTCTACCAATTGTCCGACGTTGCGTATAGACGGCATGACCATTGCAGGAGCGTAAGAAATGAAATCGCAGGAAACAGCACATTATCCTGCTCGTGCATTGTTAAAACGCTTAATCGAAGACTATGTGCGCCCCGAATGGAAACGCCTGATGCTGGCTGGCGTATGCATGGTGCTGGTAGCCGCTGCAACCGCCGCCAACGCCTGGATGATGAAGCCGGTGCTGGACGATATTTTTATCAATAAGAACCATGCCATGCTACGCGTTATCCCGTTTGCAGTCCTTGCAATCGCCCTTGTTAACGGCATTGCTAATTACGGCCAGACATTGCTCATGCGCACTACCGGTCAGCGCATGGCGAGCAATATGCAGCTGCATTTGTTCCGGCATCTGCTCTACAGCGATCTTGCTTTGTTCCATGACCAGGCATCGGGGCGGCTGGTAACTCGCTTTACGCATGACATTACCTTAATTCGCAATACGCTCACCACGCTGTTGACTACCACTATCAAGCAAATGCTCACTTTGCTGCTGCTGCTTGGTGTGATGTTCAACATGAATTGGCAGCTTACCTTGGTGGCATTTGCTGCTTATCCGCTTGCGGTTTTCCCAATTTTCCGTATCAGCCGTTACATGCGTAAACTCGCGGTGCGCTCCCAGGAACGCACAGGCGAATTAAGCGCCCGCCTGGATGAGGTTTTTCAAGGAGCACGCACGGTAAAAGCCTACGCACGTGAGGAATATGAGGCGCAGAAGGCCGGAAATATCATCGAATCCTTGCTGGCGATTTATTATAAAGGCGCCCGCACCGGCACGGCTGCCACGCCTCTCATGGAAATTTTAAGTGGCGTGGCTATTGCCAGCGTTGTCTGGTTCGGCGGCTGGCAGGTTCTGGAAGGCGTTACCACCCCAGGGGCCTTCATGGCGTTTATTACCGCGCTTCTTACGGCTTATAAACCGGCCAAGTCCATGAGTGGTGCCAGCGCGTCTTTCCAGGAAGGTTTGGCGGCGACGCAGCGTCTATATCTGGCGCTCGATAAGGAACCGAGCATTAAAGATGCTCCGGATGCCAAACCTTTGGCGCTGACAAACGGCCACATTCGATTTGAGAATGTGCATTTTGAATACACGCCGGGACTGGCCGCTGTGGATGGGTTAACCCTCGATATTCCACCAGGCAAGACTGTAGCGCTGGTCGGACTCTCCGGCGGCGGCAAATCTACTTTGATGAATTTGCTTCTGCGTTTTTATGATCCTCAATCCGGACGTATTACCATTGACGGGCAAGACGTCAAAAGCGTTACCCTCCGTTCTTTGCGCGAATGCATGGCGTATGTTCCGCAGGATATTGTACTGTTTGACGATACGGTGCGCGCCAACATTGCCTACGGAAAACTGGGCGCAACGGACGAAGAAATCCGGCGCATTGCCACAGACGCCTGCGCCGATGATTTTATTCAGCAGTTGCCGGAAGGCTATGACACCATTAT
>CAZRJZ010000087.1:0-6454 GCA_964600465.1 uncultured Rickettsiales bacterium | reverse complement strand
CTATGCCTTTGTCGATCAAGTATTGTTTCAGCACCTCTCTTTTTTCGAACAATCCCATATAAAGCGCAAATGTTTCGACATGCCCTTTGATTCTTCTTGGAATATGCGCCTGGGGCAAATCGGCCAACCCTTCATCTAAAATAGCAGCGTTGCGGTTGCGTGTTTCAATAGTGCGTGTCAGCCTGTCCAGCCCATGGCTCAGCACCACAGTCTGGAGGGGCTGCATACGCATGTTAACGCCCCAGAATTCAATATGGTCACGGTCTACCATGCCGTGGTTACGGTATTTACGCATCCAGGCGGCACGGTCGTCGTCGTCGGTGGCGACAATACCGCCGTCTACCATTGCATTGAGCGATTTTAATGGATGCATGCTGAAGGCATTGACATCACCGAAGGTTCCCGCAGACTGACCATTAACAAAGGCACCAATCCCCATGCAGGCATCCTCCACCATAAGCAGCTTATGCTGCCTACATAATGCCTGAATTTTCTCCATTTCTGGCGAGGCCCCACCCCAGTGTACTGGCACTACCGCTTTTGTTTTCGGCGTAATGGCCGCCTCAATTTTCTTATAGTCAATCTGGAAGCGGTCATCGCAGTCCACAAGCACTGCGGTCGCGCCGACTGCCACTATTGCGCCAACGGTAGCATAAAACGTATTGGTAACGGTGATAACCTCATCGCCTTTGCCAATGCCAAGCGCTTTGAGGGAAAGAATAAGCGCATCCGTGCCGTTATTGGTAGAAACGCAATGCTTAGACCCTACAGTTTTAGCGAATTTTTCTTCAAACGCCGCAACAAATTGCCCAAGAGTAAAATCGGTGGTTTTGATCAGCGCGCGCCAATCCTTGATAATGGTCTCAACGTCCGAAAATTCCTGAGGAAGATAATTATATTCAACGCGCATGCGAACCGAAGATGAAGAATAGTTAGAAACAGCCACCGCCAAATGATAGAAATTCCCGCGCGGCGACACGCATGCAGGTAGCACGGAATATTTCAACTGTCTATACCCTTTGACAGCCCGTTTTTTGCAGCGTAGCGTATAGCTGGATATGACAGTTCCCAAACCGCACACCATCTCTGCAGTGCTGATTAATTACAATCACTCCGCTTATATTGCAGGCGCGCTTGATTCAGCCCTCAGCCAAACCGTCGCGTTTGATGAAATAATCATCATCGACGATTGTTCTACGGATGAAAGCGTCGCCATCATATCCGAACGCATCAACCGGTTTCCGCATGCGCGCCTGGTGCGAAACCCGCATAATCTGGGAGTCATTCAAACCCTCAATGCAGGTATGATGGAAGCCAGCGGTGACTATATATTTTTTATGTCCGCCGATGACCGTTACAGCTCGCAGGTGGTTGAGTGGTATCAATCCGCGTTGGCGCAATATCCCGATGCTGCGATGATATCCGGCAACATACGCGTCTATAATGCCGATACCGGGATTGAACGCGCGTTTACACTGCCGTTTGAACAAAAAGTCGCACGCTATGAGCGCGCAGACCTGGAGCGTATTGCGCACAAACGCTCCGTTACGTTTTATGGCGGAGCTAATCTTATGCGCCGGGATATTTTGACGGCTGCAAACGGGCATTTAGAACCGCTTGAATGGCATGCCGACTGGTTTTTGTACCTGCTCATCGCTTGCCGCTATCCGTTTGTGGTCATTCCGAAGGAATTTATATGTATTCGCCAGGCAAAAGCGCAATACTCTCATGCCTGCTACGACTGGAAAAAACAACGGCCGGTAATTGAAGCTTTTATTCGAATATTGCACGACGATTATCCGGACGCGTACCCCTTCTTCCGCAGATCCGGCCTGCTCCCCACTTATGATTTTCAATGCCTGTTGCTATTGCTTGCAAAAAAGCGCCTCCGCGGCTACCTTACGCCATTACTTGCATGGCGACTGCTTACCTATAAGCCGCTGCGGACCATAGGGCGCTTACTGCCGGATAACGCGAGGATAAAAATCCGTCTATGGCTCCGGGTATAGGCTATTTCTTTTTAAATCCTCCACTTCGCGCCGCTGCAACCATATTTCACGCAAAATCACGCTTTGTTGCAAAGCAAGCGCTCCAATGCCGCCAAGCAACACGGAAAGAATAAAACTCGAAAATGCAAGCGTTAGTAGATAAACCGAGACTCTGCCATTTAAGAAATTCAGCGCGCCCCAGCCTAAAAAAAACAGCGCCAGCAAAAATGTGACGGCGGCGCCGAAGAAAAGATACCGGTAAGGTTTGCCGCCTACGCCAAACAAAAGATGCGAGCGGATAATATTCGGAATTTTGCTTGAGGATTTACGCTTCGGCGCTCCGGCTTTTGCGAACTTATCGTCACGCCAGGTAATGGTGGCGGGCACTTCGCCAATTTTCAGACCAAAAGCAATCGCCTTAGCCACGACATCCAGATGAAATTCCTTTCCTCTCTCGCTGATAGGCAGCCGTTTGATGGCCGCAGCCCGGTATCCACGCGTCATACCCGTAAACATGGTGACGCGTTGCGAGAGAGTGACTTTCAGAAATCTGTTCGCTGCGCGTGACAAAAATACCCGGCTCGGCGGCACATTTGCGTACCCGCCTCCGGGTAAATTAGTAGAAGCGATCACGATGTCGAGCGTCTTGTCTTTATTCAACGCATCCGCAAGCGATGCAACAATGCCGTCGCCCCAAGAACAGTCAATCTCAGTGGTGACGATAATATCGCCACGCGCCGCATCAATCCCTGCTTTAATAGCATAGCCCCTGCCCTGGTTGCGGCTGTAACTGACGATACGTATCCTGGGATCGGCGGCCGCTTTTTGCGTTGCTACCGCTAAAGAGTCATCCGTTGAACCGTCATTGACAATCACCAGCTCCCAAGCTTCCCGCAAGTGCTTCAGATTAGCGATCATGTGATCAATCGCTTTGGAGAGGATATTTTCTTCATTATAAAATGGACTTACAACGGAAATCATATCCCCTCTAATGCATGCCACTGACGCTCTAATACCAGGACGCCTGTTCGATTAAACTCCGCCACTTCCGCTTCTTCAAGCGCTTGCGTGATCCCTGCCTGCTCCAGCTCCTGCCATCCGAAATAGCGTGAAGATCCCATGTGGATAGCAGCAAATTTTCCTCCTACCCAGATTTTTCTGACCTTTACCGTTTTTTCCGCGGATATTCTATCCACAACTTTTATTTGCCTATCGCTCCAACTGATTTTACGCAACAAGCGCATGGCGCATGGCTTCTTTCTACGCACCAGCATTTTAACCAGCGCATTTTTTAAGTAATACGCAAACGCAGGAAACGGAATGGAGATTAAACTAATCAACCGAAACACAATCAGCTTGTCAGGAGACATGAGCACCTGGTTTACTTCCGTAAAATATGATTCAATGTCCACGCTTTCATGAGCAACATGCCGCACAACGCTGCAATGCAGCCCTTGACTGGTCGATTTTCTACCATTTTCAAATTCCATGGCAATTCCTGAATTTTGCCACTGTCCACCGCCCTCTTTGGCATAAGCACTCACCACACCGCCTTTAGAAGTAGCAATAATGGCCTGGAATCTAGAGGTAGAGATTATAACATGTCCCGATTCCTTAAAATGCCACATTCCTTCCGCTTTTACCGGTAGCGGAGGAAGCGCATTTTCATCAAGTGCCGTCGCAAAGGATCTGGCAAAGAAATAATTATTAAGAAACGGAAGCACGTTATACGCATCCATAGCTTGCAGGCCAACTACCCGGTGATGCAGCAATGCCGCGCGCATATGAAGCGCCACAGTAGCCGCTTCCGGAATTTCGGCTGCGAGTATTTCAAATCCCGCCGGCATAAAAAAACGTGTGTTGCGACTGGCGTACTCACCGCCAAGCGAGCCATCGGGGTGCAGGAAATACCAGAAATACCGCACCGATCGCCGCAAACTTTCCAGCAACGCCCGGTTTTTCGTACGTGACCAAATATAACCCAAATAAAAAGTGGTATGAGTCTGATACCCCGGATCGGCACCGCCATATTCCTCATACCAGCCTTCTTGAGCCTGACGCTCCATAATCCGGTTAATAAAATAGTCTCGCCGATCTTCAAATTTCTTATCTCCTGTAATTTCCGCGATGGTATCCAAGGCCGCTGCAGCGGCTGCTAAATGGTTAGAAAGCACACCGTGCCGCTCGTCATTGTGGCATAGCCATGCTCCGGCTTTCGCAAATATTTTAATTAAACCCGCCTTTTCTTCCTCGCTATAGGCATGTTTTATTTTCAAAAAAGCACGTCCGACATAAAATCCGGTAAAGGCCGTAGCGGCAAGGCTTCGCTCATAGGGATAGGCTTCATCAAATGAACCATCCGCATGCTGGAGCCTCGCCCAGTAACTAATAGCGGCCATACTCCAGATGCGCAGTGTTTCACGCCCCTCGGAAGATTCCACCAGCGCCAAGTCTTCCGACAACGATGTCAGAACTGAAGTAATTTCCTGGAACCTGGCGCCGGGAAAATCGGTGAATTTCCAGCACCAGAACACCCGGTCCGCGCAACCGAAACTTTTTGAAACTGGCTCGCGGTCAAGCGTGGAGAGCACGCGGGGCAACGCCTCTCGTATGAGTTCGGTATAAATTGCCCGGGCATGAGCGGTGGAGCCATCAAGATCAATCATGAGAAGTGATATTTTTTGTCAATAAAGACCTGGAACCATAATTCCAAAGACATGAGTGAAAATATTTGCTTAGCGGCAAGAAAATCTTTATCTTGCATTTTTGCCCTTAAACTATCAATCGCTTCCTGCCGGAATAATCCTCGTTCCCTAATCGCATTTACGCCAAGGGTGGACTGAAATAACTCCTGGAAAACGGGGCTGCCAAAATATTCTTCCATGGGAAAGTAAAACGCGTTTTTTTTACGGCGCGCTACGTCTCCAATACCGTGCTGGGCAGCGTAGTTCCGAAGCAGCACTTTATTGCGGCGCAAACTAAGCTTTAAATGATCCGGCACCGTTTCCATAAATTCCACCAGCGGATGGTCAAGAAAAGGCACCCTCGCCTCCAGCCCGTGGGCCATGGATATTTTATCCTGGCGCATCAAAATATTGTCCGGCAACCAGTCCGCATATTGCGTGTTTAGCGCGCGGTCAAGAACGCTGCCATGGGCTAATGCCTGCCATTGCGGCTCTTGCTGCGCACCAATCGCGGCATTCAACTCCGGAGTCAGGATGGCATTCCTTTCTTCCGCATTAAAAAGCGAGATGAAAAAACGAATCAATTGCGACGGACTATCCTTGCGCGCAAGCTCCAGGAATGCAAGCAGCCGCTTTTTTCCGCTTTCTCCTAAATAGCCGGGGTAATTAAATGCGATATTCAACAACCTCACAGGAAGACGTTTTATAACCGGCAAAACTGCGTTCTTATGCACAAAATTTGGAATATATCGGCGGTACAGATCCGCCATAAACACCGCCTGGTGGAAAAGGTATCCGGCAAGTATCTCATCCGCGCCCTCGCCGGTCAGTACAATTTTTACGTGTTTGCTGGCTTCCTGCGCAAGCACATAAGTAGGCAGAACAATCGGGTCGCCAAGCGGTTCATCGGAATGCCAGATCATCTTTGGCAGATACGCAAAATCCGCAGGGCTGCAATGAATCTCATGGTGTTCGGCTCCAACAGAATTGGCCAGGGCGCGCGCGTCTGACAGCTCGTCCCCCTTCCAGCCAAACCCCACGGTAAATGTTTTAACGCGCGTTTCTTTTTCGCGAGCAAGCGTGCTAACAACACACGCCGAGTCCAGGCCACCACTTAAATAAGCGCCGTGCGGCACATCTCCCATACGATGAATGTGAACGCTCTCCTGAAAGAGGCGATTAAATTCTTCCTGAAATTCCCCTTTGGAAAGCTGTTGTTTTTCGCGCACTCCAGCCTGCCAGTATTGCCTAAATTCTATTTCGCCATTTTTCCATTTCATCCAATGACCGGGAGACAATCGGTGCACGCCTTTAAACAAACTCTCCGGCCCCGGCACATAACGCAAAGCAAGATATTGCGGGATCATTTTTAAATTGGCTTCCGCCTGAAAAAAGCCGCCGGCAAGCAGCGATTTTATTTCAGAAGCAAACGCCAGAACTCCGCCCGACTGCCAGTAATAAAGGGGCTTAATCCCCATTCTGTCACGCGCGATAAAAATACTTTTCTCTCGCCGGTCAAGCACAGCGAAGGCGAACATGCCGCGTAATTTTTCTAGGCATTTTTCTTTTTGCTGCACATAGAGCGCCAGCACCACCTCCGTATCGGAACGTGTTTTCAGCATCCCGCCTTGAGCGCGGTATTCCTGCGCGAGCGTCTGGTAGTTATAGATCTCTCCATTAAAAACAATGGAAAGCGCGCCGTCTTCGCTGTGAATAGGCTGCGCGCCGCCAGCGATATCAACGATGCTAAGCCGCGTCATCCCGATCGCAAGATTCTCATGG
>CAZRJZ010000086.1:4935-6455 GCA_964600465.1 uncultured Rickettsiales bacterium | reverse complement strand
CAATACAGGCCGCTGCCGTTGATGTGATTCAGCCACTTCCAGAAATCTATAATTTCCGGTGATTCTCACTAAATCACCTTGCCAAGCCTTGCGGTTTATCCCAATGTTCGGCTAAATCTGTCGGTTATAAAATAAAGAACCCTTACATGAGCATTCTTGTCCGTTTCGCTCCCTCTCCTACCGGGTACCTGCATTTAGGCAATGTGCGCACAGCCCTGGTGAACTGGCTTTTTGCGCGTAAAAACCAGGGAAAATTCATGCTGCGCATGGATGACACTGACACCTTGCGCTCCAAACCCGAATATGCTGCTGCTATTGAAGAGGACTTACGCTGGCTGGGCCTGACCTGGGATTCTTTCGCCAGGCAGTCCGAACGATTTGAACGCTACTCTATGGCGGTGGAGACACTCAAGCAACAAAAACGCCTCTACCCGTGCTACGAGACACCGGAAGAATTGGAAATCAAACGTAAAATGATGGCCGGACGCGGCCTGCCGCCTGTGTATGATCGCGCCGCGCTCAAACTGAGCGATGCCGAAAAACAGGCGCTGGAAGCGCAAGGACGCAAACCTCACTGGCGTTTTTTACTCACCGATACTGAATGCGCCTGGGAAGACCTCATTCGTGGCCACGCCTCCTTCCGCGCCACGCATATGAGCGATCCGGTACTGCTGCGTGAAGATGGCGTGCCCGTCTACACGCTTGCTTCCGTGGTAGACGATGGCGAGCTGGGCGTCACCCACGTTATCCGCGGCGAAGACCATGTCAGCAATACCGCCGTTCAGATTCAGGTGTACGAGGCGCTGGGGTTTACCGTACCGCAATTTGCGCATATGGCACTGCTCAAAACCAAAGAGGGAGAAATGTCTAAGCGCTTAGGCGGAAACGACATTCGCTCTCTGCGCGCGCAAGGGGTCATGCCATTAGCCATTAATGCGCTGCTCGCCCGCATTGGCACATCCGATCCGGTGGAGCCGATTGTAAGTATGGCGCCATTGATAGAGAGTTTTGATTTTACAAAATTTGGCCGGGCGCCGGCTAATTACGATGCCTCAGAGCTGGTCACCCTCAACCAGAAAACACTCCGGCAACTCGCCTACGCCGATGTGGAAGCCCTCATTCCGCCCGTGGGCGAGGCATTCTGGCTGGCCATTCGTGGCAATATTAATGCGCTTGAAGATGTTCGTTTATGGTGGAATATCGTAAAGGAGGAAGCGGCTGTGGAAATCCCCCCTGACGACCGGCCATTTACCCTGGAGGCCGCCGCATGTTTACCCCCTGAGCCATGGGATCAGACCACCTATGAGCAATGGATGAAAGAGGTAAAACACCGCACCACACGCACCGGAAAAGCACTTTTTCTTCCTATTCGCAAAGCCCTTACAGGCATGGAACATGGGCCGGAATTAAAAACCCTGCTGCCCCTGTTAGGCAGAGAACGCGTGTTGCGCCGGCTTAAGCGTGCCGGTAGCCCGAACGCGTAAAAGCAATAGCATTTCCTTGCGCATCCCACACGTGCA
>CAZRJZ010000086.1:4424-4915 GCA_964600465.1 uncultured Rickettsiales bacterium | reverse complement strand
CCGTCCCGGCGCGCACTTTACCAACGCGTGTGACAGGCGTTTTTGCCTGGCGTGAAGCGGCAAGCACCGCTTCTGCCTGCTGCACGGGAGCGCTGAAGAGCAGTTCATAGTCGTCACCGCCCGTAAGCATGTCCTCCAGCGTGGTTTGACCGCGTTGCAGCGCGCTCTGCGCAGGAACCGAAAAGGGAATTGCCTGCGCTTGAAAATCAAGCGCAACTCCTGAGGCAGATGCCATGTGGCCAGCATCCTGCACGAATCCATCAGAAATATCCAGGCAGGCACTGGCAATACCGCGCAACTTTTGTGCAAGCGCCAAACGCGGTTGTGGCAGAAGATAGCGATTTTTTAAAAATACTTCTTCTATGCCCTGCTTAAAGTATTGCAACCCCAACATACTGTCGCCGATGGTGCCGGAGAGCCACAAATCATCACCTATGCAGGCGCCAGAGCGCGTAAGCGCTGCTCCTTCCGGCACCAGACCCAGCACGGTT
>CAZRJZ010000086.1:0-4414 GCA_964600465.1 uncultured Rickettsiales bacterium | reverse complement strand
GAAACGGCCACCGTGTCGCCGCCCGCAAGCGTAATGCCAAATACGTCCTGATCCTCGCGCAGGCCTTCTGCAAAATCACTCACCCACGCTTCACCTTCTCCTTTTGGCAACATAAGCGCCAAAAAATAAACCAGGGGCGTAGCGCCCATCGCTGCTAAATCAGACAGATTGGTGCGCAGTATTTTTTTTGCAATCAATCCCGGAGATTCGCTACCCATAAAATGCACACCCTCTACGAGCGCATCTTTACTGATAACCAGCTCCATACCTGGGGGCACATGCATAATGGCCGCATCATCGGTCAGATCCCGCGCATAAACAGGATGGCACAACGGTTTCAGATAGCGCTTAATGAGGCTAAATTCATCCATTGTCATCCGTACGGAAATCCTTCGCTACTTTAGCAAGCAGCGCATGCACAAATCCCACCTCATGCGCGTCGCAGAAACGCTGGGTCAGAGTGGTATACTCGTCCAGCAGCACGTGCGCGGGGATATTGCGGTGGGCGTCCAGCTCATACACGCCAAATGTGAGAATGGAAAGGAGCAGGGGGCTCATGCGCTCACGTTTCCAACCTTCGTCCAGCCGCGCATCAATCAATTCGTCCAATAGTTTGCCGTGCTCAGCCACGCCATCCAGCAGTTTGCGTAAATACGCCCTGTTAGGGGGCACGTGCGGCAATGCCGCTTCTCTGCGATGCGCCTGATGATCTTCTATATATTGTGCGTAGTCCTGCTCCAGCACGGAGGGACGCAATGTTTCTCCCGTGATCATCACACGATACAATAGCTGCACCGCAGCGGTACGCGCGCTGGTTTTTGCAGCCAGGGAGGCATTTCTGCGTGGTTTTTCCATTAATGCGTAGCCAGGCCAAATTTTTTCTTGAGTTCAATCAGGCTAAGCGCCGCCTGCGCGGCTTGCGCACCTTTGTTACCACGCTGCGGATCCGCCCGCAACAAGGCCTGATCTTGGTTTTCCACAGTCAAAATACCATTGCCAATCACCGCGCTATGCTCCATAGCAAGCCAGGTAAGCGCACGCGCGCTCTCTTCGCACACCGTTTGGTAATGCGTTGTTTCTCCTCGGATAACGCAGCCAAGCGCTATGAAACCGTCGAATTTTCGTACTTGCAAGGCAAAACGTATGGCCGCGCCAATCTCAAGTGCTCCCGGAACGCGCGTCTCCTCATGCGTAGCACCAGCGGCATAAAGCGCGGCTCTGGCGCCGCTTGCAAGCGTTCGGGAAAGCTCCGGATAAAAATCCGCTGAAACAATAAGTAGATGCGCCATACGTGCCGGAAGATAAGGGAATCCGTGTAATTGTCAATCAGGCAGCGCATTGGTTAACAACGCAATCATCCCGGCCTCCGGAGAGCTGGGCACGGCATGAGCTTTGCGCTGCATTGGTCCGGCCAGGAAAGCCCGCCGCCCCGCCTCTACCCCCAAACGCATGGCATAAGCCATGCCAACAGGATCACGCGCCTGAGCAATGGCGGTGTTCATCAGCACGCCATCACAGCCAAGCTCCATGGCCAGGCAGGCATCTGAAGGAGTACCAACCCCAGCATCCACCAGTACAGGCACACGCGACTGCTGTTTTATTAAAATAATATTCAGTGGGTTACGGATACCAAGCCCAGAACCAATAGGCGCACCAAGCGGCATAATTGCAGCGCAACCAGCATCTTCCAGCTTTCTGGCGGTGATAGGATCGTCGTTGGTATAGGCCATCACCTGAAATCCCTCCGCCACCAGCTCCCGCGCCGCTTTCAGCGTTTCCTCCACATCCGGGTAGAGGGTACGCTTATCCCCGATCACTTCCAGCTTTACCAGCGTCCAGCCTCCAATTTCACGCGCCAGGCGGAGCATACGGATCGCGTCTTTTGCCGTATAGCATCCGGCGGAATTGGGCAAATACATGTACTTTTCCGGATCCAGCACATCCTGAATGCTCTCATCCCGGCGCTCCAGATTCGCCCGGCGCACCGCCACCGTCACGATTTCCGCACCGCTGGCCTCAATCGCTGCTCTTGCCTGCCCGGCGCTGCCATACTTTCCGGTTCCTGCCAGTAAGCGAGAGTGATACTCTCTCCCGGCAATCACCAACGGATCATTCACGCTCTCAGCCACCACCGATAAACCTTACAATTTCTATTCTATCCCCTTCTGCCAAAAGGGTTTGCGCGTAGAGAGAGCGCGGTATAATGCTTAAATTACGCTCCACCGCCACCTGCCGCATATCCAGCTGCAAATTTTCCACCAGCTCTAAAAGACACGTTGCCTCGGTGCTCCGCGCCTCGCCGTTAATTGTTACGCGCATCATTCCATCCATAAGATCAATATGTTGCTCGACAATATATACAAAGCAACATCTATTAATGAATTTGCAATTAAAATAAAGTACTATGCCTAAGGATTCCAGCTTTAAAATATAGCCCCAGCCATGCCAGCACCAAGCATTCTTGTTATAAACGGCCCGAATTTAAACATGCTCGGCAGGCGTGAGCCCCAGATCTACGGTAAAGAGACGCTTGGCCATATCCAGGCGCTATGTGAGCAGGAAGCCTCCCGGTTGAGCCTGAAAATAGAGTGGATGCAAAGCAACCATGAAGGAGCGCTCATTGAGGCCATCCACGCTGCCATGGAAAGCTATGTGGGCGTTATTATCAATGCCGGAGCCTACACGCATACCTCCATTGCCATTGCCGATGCACTCAGCATGCTAAAATGCCCCATTATTGAAGTCCATCTTTCTAATGTCTTCGCTCGTGAGGCGTTCCGTCACCATTCTTATATCTCTCCTTTGGCTAAGGGAGTCATTTGCGGGTTCGGCGCACAAAGTTATACGCTGGCCATTAAAGCCATGCACGCCCAGCTTTCCGCATGAGCCAACTCACTGCGGAATTATTACTATCCGCCTATGCCAACGGCTATTTCCCCATGGCCGATGACCGCTATGCGGAGGGTTTACGCTGGTATAGGCCTGAGATGCGCGGCATTATTCCACTCGATAATTTTCATATCCCCAAAAGCTTGCGAAAGCTCATTCGTCAGCATCCTTTCGAAATCCGCATTAACAGTGCTTTTTCAGACGTTATCCGCGCTTGCGCACAACGAAAAGAAACGTGGATTAACAACGAAATCATCCGGGCTTATTGTCAGCTGGCGCAGATAGGCTTCGCTCATAGCGTAGAATGCTGGAAGGACGAAAAACTTGTGGGTGGGTTATATGGCGTAGCGCTCGGCGCGGCGTTTTTTGGAGAAAGCATGTTCTCTCATGCACCCGGCGCCAGCAAAGTAGCGCTGGTACATCTGGTAGAAAAACTGAGAGAAGGAAACTATCTTCTCTTAGACGCGCAATACAGCAACCCGCATCTGGAGCAATTCGGCATCTGCGAAATTCCCCAGGAAGAGTATCTCAAACAACTCGAATATGCACTCACGTGCACACCGCTGCCGGTATTCATCTCTCCGGAGCTCACTTAATCCGCATACTCCTTCTGCCATAACGATTCTTTTAACTGAGCAATCAAATTTTGATGAGCAGCAAATTCCGCCTCCGATGGGGGAAAATGGCGCTTTGGAATACTTGCCCTGCCGTGCTTGCCGGGTAGGTTTTCCGAAGGAGTATCCGCCGCCGTTTCGCCGAAAGAAAGCATGACTTGCCTTCCGCCGCAAAGCTCAATGTAGACCTCCGCCAATAATTCTGCGTCCAGAAGCGCGCCATGATAATTACGGCCAGAGAGATCAATGTTAAACCGCCGGCAGAGCGCGTCCAGATTAGCAGGCGAGCCAGGAAATTTCCTTCGCGCCAGAAGCACCGTATCCAGGGCGCGCTCCATGGGAATAATAGCGCGCGCATGCCGCTCCAGCTCGTGATTGATAAATTTCATATCAAAAGCCGCGTTGTGAATCACCAGCGTGGAATCCGAAAGAAACTCCAGAAATTCTTCCGCTACGCTTTTGAACAAAGGCTTATCCGATAAGAACGCCTGCGAAAGTCCATGAACCTTTTCGGCCTCCGGCGGCATATCGCGCTCAGGATTTAAATACGTATGGAAGGTTTTTCCGGTACGGGATTTATTAATCATCTCCACCGCGCCAATTTCCACAATGCGGTGCCCGGAAGCAGGATCAAGCCCGGTGGTTTCCGTATCCAGAATTATCTCACGCATCTGTTAAGCCTTGCATCAACGCTTTTACCTGACGGAAACTATGTGCTTTTCCAAGGCCGGTGTGAATAATAAAATCCGCCCCGGCACAACGCAAATGATTCTCCATCTGACGCGCCAGTATAGCATCCAGCTTTTGAGAGGTCATCCGTGGCCGCCTCAGCGCACGCAAACGCTGCAAAAACAGGGGCGCCGTTACAGCAATGGTGTAATGAACGCGCTCGTGCGCTTGCGTTTCAAAGA
>CAZRJZ010000085.1:0-6596 GCA_964600465.1 uncultured Rickettsiales bacterium | reverse complement strand
GATCATACGGCAATGACACACTGGTTGAAAAGCCACCTCCTGAAAGCATTGCCTCACCTGGCTCCGCACGCAACACTAAAAACCAGGCAATTAAAGCGGCCGCTATAAAAAGGAAGCCGCTTGCAAGCAGCAAACGCTTCCACCGAACGCTACCGCATAGATATTTTATCCACTCAAAACGCATTATCTTGCACCACTTTTAAAAAATCATGCCCCAAACCACGGATACAAAGCCTGTGTCAGACATGCGTGAATGTTTAAATGTTGTGCTTATAACGCAAAATATGACGAAAGCGCAACCGATTGCCGATTACAGCTGGTTAAATTTATGATTGCACATCAGGCGAAAACGGTGAAGCACTTTGCCGCTTGCAGGCATGTGCAGTCATAAAGTTAGTTAACTATATCTTCTCAAAACGGACAATCGCCCTGCACGCTCTAAAAAAACCGGACTCCATGCAATCAGCGTATTGGAAAAATAAGGAATCTATACTATACACTGACGGTTTTACCGGTTATTTGGCACTAACGTGCGCAATTCGATTTAAGAGGCAAAAGCAATGGACGATCATATCCGGATTCGCGGCGCAAAAGAGCATAATTTAAAAGCTATTGATGTTGATCTGCCAAAGGAAAAACTGGTTGTTATCACCGGCCCATCTGGATCCGGCAAATCCTCCCTGGCGTTTGACACTATTTACGCTGAAGGCCAACGGCGTTACGTGGAGTCTCTATCGGCCTATGCACGGCAATTTTTAAATATCAAAGATAAGCCCGATGTAGAATCCATTAGCGGACTTTCCCCGGCCATTGCCATCGACCAAAAAACCACCTCCCACAACCCGCGATCAACCGTAGGCACCATTACGGAGATATACGACTATCTACGCCTGCTTTATGCGCGTATCGGCATACCCCATTCTCCCGCTACAGGCCTGCCTATTGAAAGCCAAACCGTTTCGCAAATGGTAGACCGTATTTGCACGCTTGCCGAAGGCACGCGCGTTTATCTACTCGCGCCTATCGCGCGCGGACAAAAAGGCGAATACCGGAGGCAATTCCTGGAATTGCAAAAAAAAGGGTTCCAGCGCCTCCGCATTAATGGCGAAATCTACGAGATTGGTGAAACGCCGGTTCTCGACAAAAATAAAAAGCACTCTATTGAAGTCGTTGTGGATCGCCTAAAAATCACCGCTGATCTCGGCAATCGCCTCGCCGACAGCGTAGAGACCGCATTAAACCTTGGCGACGGCCTGGTTCAGATACTCATTGCAGACGAGCCAAAGACCGCTGAACCGGTTTTACCAAAAGGCAAATCATCTAAGCCGAAATCCCCCTCATCGGAAGACGGGGGGCGA
The DNA here is from genome assembly GCA_964600465.1 of uncultured Rickettsiales bacterium. Lineage (GTDB taxonomy): Bacteria > Pseudomonadota > Alphaproteobacteria > Rickettsiales > SXRF01 > CAYMDD01. The sequence goes on along the minus strand of CAZRJZ010000085.1, from coordinate 5,238 downwards.
ATCATTACCATGTCTTCAAAATACGCCTGTCCGGTTTCCGGATTTACGCTGCCGGATATTGAGCCGCGCTTATTTTCCTTCAACAGTCCATACGGCGCCTGCCCGGCGTGCGACGGACTGGGGACGGAAATGTTTTTCGACCCTGCGCTGATTGTGCCGGACCCTACACTTCCCATCGGAGGAAAGGCAATTGCACCCTGGGCTTCCGGACATAATAAATTTTACCTGCAAATGCTGGATGGGCTGGCGCAACACTATAAATTCAGCCTCTCCACCCCTTTTGAAGATTTGCCGGGAAAAATTCGCAATGTCATTCTGCATGGCTCCGGCGAAGAGGAGATTAAAATCCGTTACGATGACGGACGCAGGTCTTTTACCAGCGAAAAGCCCTTCGACGGCGTCATCGGCGCGCTTCAAAAGCGTTACCGCGAAACCGAAAGCGCATGGATGCGGGAAGAACTGGCGCGCTACCAAAGCTCGCACAATTGCGAGGCTTGCGGAGGTGCGCGTTTAAAAGCGGAAGCGTTATGCGTTAAAGTAGGCGGACGTCATATTGGTGAAATCACCGAAATGAGTATTGACCGCTCCCTCGCATGGTTTGAGCAATTAGAAAAAAAACTCAGCAAAAAACATAAAGATATTGCGCAAAAAATTCTCAAAGAGATCAGCGCCAGACTGGGATTCCTGATGAATGTTGGACTGGAATATCTGTCGCTGGCGCGCACTTCCGGCACGCTCTCCGGCGGCGAAGCGCAGCGTATAAGGCTTGCCTCGCAAATCGGCTCCGGCCTGTCGGGCGTGCTGTATGTGCTGGATGAGCCTTCCATCGGGCTGCACCAGGCCGACAATCAGCGCCTGATCGGCACGCTTAAAAGCCTGCGCGATCTCGGCAACACCGTTATTGTCGTCGAGCATGATGAAGATACCATGCGTGAGGCCGACTATATCCTGGACATGGGACCCGCTGCGGGAATTCATGGGGGGCATATTGTGGCGGAAGGCCCACCGCACGAAATCATGCGCAACCCCGCAAGCCTGACGGGAAAGTACTTGAGCGGCGCGCTTTGCATTCCCGTTCCGCAAAAACGAAAAGAAATCTCAGCGCGCAAGCAAGTTGTTATAAAAGGGGCACGCGGCAATAATTTACGGCGGATTGACGCGGAAATCCCGTTAGGGGTTTTCACCTGCGTCACCGGCGTATCCGGCAGCGGAAAATCCACCCTCGTTATTGAAACACTCTATAAAGCCATTACCAAAAAATTGCATAACAGTAAGGTTTCCCCCGCCCCTCATGACTCCATGAGCGGACTGGAGTACATTGATAAAATCATTGATATCGACCAATCCCCGATCGGACGCACCCCCCGTTCCAATCCGGCCACGTACACCGGCGCTTTCTCACCTATTCGCGACTGGTTTACGGCGCTTGCGGAATCGCAGGCAAGGGGCTACAGATCGGGGCGTTTTTCCTTCAACGTTAAAGGCGGACGCTGCGAAGCCTGCGAAGGTGACGGGCTGATTAAAATCGAGATGCATTTCCTGCCGGACGTTTACGTAAAATGCGACGTCTGTCATGGAAAACGCTATAACCGGGAAACATTGGAAGTTGAATACCGCGGCAAATCCATCGCCGATGTGCTCGCCATGACGGTAGATGAAGGCGCGGCATTCTTCAGCGCGCAACCTGCCATCCGCGAAAAACTGGTGGCCATGCAGCAAGTGGGACTGGGATATATTGCTATTGGCCAATCGGCCACCACGCTTTCGGGCGGAGAAGCCCAACGCATCAAGCTCGCCAAAGAACTCTCCAAACGCGCCACCGGAAGAACGCTTTATATATTGGACGAACCCACTACCGGACTGCACGCAGACGATATCCGGAAACTACTGGACGTACTTCATAAGTTAGTAGACACAGGCAACAGTGTGCTGGTGATTGAGCATAACCTGGACGTGATAAAAACCGCTGACTGGATTATTGATATCGGCCCCGGCGGCGGCGCTAAAGGGGGAGAAATTGTGGTGGCAGGCCCACCTGAAAAAGTGGCGAAAACCAAAGAGAGCGTCACGGGAAAATTTCTGCAGCCGCTGCTGGAGAGAAGGAAAACAAAAGTGGCGTAAAAATTGGGTCGCCTTAGCGCCCCTCACCCTACCCCTCTCCCAATGGGAGGGGGAAGCTGCCGCTTCGCGTCAGCGGAGTGCAGCGGGTGAGGGTTCTCGTATAAAAATCTGCTACCTCAACTGCAAATATTCCACCTTGTTTGCCAGTCCTGTTTTATCATCCGTTTCAACGTAAAGTGCGCTGAAGGTAGCGTGTCCATCGGCGACTTCGAGCTTCGCTTTATTGATTTTTGTCAGAAACCGCGTTAGCGGCGCTGTTGCTTCGAACCCGATGACGGAATCATAATCTCCGCACATGCCGGTATCGGTCTGGTAAGCCGAGCCTTTGGGCAAAATACGCGCATCCGCCGTTGGCACGTGCGTATGGCTTCCCGCCATGGCGGATACGCGGCCATCGAGGTATTTTCCCATCGCCATTTTCTCCGAAGTGGCTTCGGCGTGGAAATCCACAAAAATCGCCTGTACGGCGCCCGGCATATGCATTTGCGCCAACACCGTATCGGCGCTTGCAAATGGGCACTGCGCATATTCTTTATGAAAAACCTGTCCTAGTAAGTGCAGCACCAGCACGCGAGCACCTGAATGCGTGGTATAGATATTATGCCCCCTCCCCGGTACGGTATCAGGAAAATTCTGAGGCCGAAGCAGGCGTTTTTCCTGCGCCAGATACGGCAATATTTCTTTCTGATCCCAGATATGGTCGCCACCGGTAATCACATCCACGCCGCGGGAAAAGAAATCTTTACAGTGCACGGGCTGAATACCAAACCCCCCGGCGGCGTTATCGCCGTTGACGATCACGAAATCCAGACCGCGCTCTGCTTTTAACACAGGAACGTGCTTAAGCACTGCCTCCCGACCTGATCTTCCCACCACATCACCGCAAAATAATATTTTCAAACCACCATTCCTTCCTCTGTAATAATAGCATGCAGCTTCATATCATACGGCTCTATAGGCAGCGCGTCCACACGCTGCAACGCATAAGCAATGCCGTAAGCCTTCGCGTCTTTAAGCTGCGCCAGCGTACGATCATAATACCCGCCGCCATAGCCAAGACGGTGCAGTTTGCCATCGAATGCCAGCAGTGGCACAAGCACTACATCCGGTACCACAACGTCTTCCGCCTCGGCAGGGCAAAGCGCGCCGTGTTTCCCTGTAACCAGCGCCATACCGGGACAATACTTCCGGAATACCAAAGGCGCCGCATTCGCTACCACACAGGGAAGCGCCAGCGCACAACCATGCGCACTCAGAGCGTTCAGCGCCGGAAATATATCTAGCTCGCCGCGCATCGGCGCATACCCGGCCACAATCGCCTGCGGCGGAATGAGAGAGAGTAATCGGGATGTCACCGCCTCCGCAGCCGCACGGACTACATCAGGAGGAATGGCCTGACGCAAGGCAAGAAAATGGGCGCGCAGTGAGGATTTATCAGTAGGTATCATGCATTTTTCCCATCATACAGGGAATGCGGATCCACCATGGCCGTTGGTCAAGAAGTCGCATCGACCCTTTTGTAAAGGTGGGCGCCATATGTGCGAAAGTGGGATTAGCACTGCCGCCAGAGACAGCTCCCGGGGTCAGAAATTATCGGTCCAAGGAACAGCTTGCCTGACGAACCGGGCAGAACCGCAGGGCACATGCTAGCGCATCTGCAGCTTATCCGCAATGCCCTCAATGCGCTCTGCCACCTCATGGAGCACGGAAAACACCTCGCCGTCAGATTTCGGTTTTGCCCGTTCATCGCGCAGCTCACGGGCGAGTTTGGTGACTTCCCGCTCCAGATTACGCACTTCCGTCCGCGCTTCTTCCGCCTCATCGGCCAGCATCAATGCCGCCAGCAGCATCAGCATATTCTCCGGCGCCTGGCCTACCTGCGCGCTGATTTGCTGGATACGCAGGTCAAGTTCCTGACTTAACTCAAAAACATGCTGTTCCTGCCCATCATCGCAAGCAAGTTGGTATTCTTTTCCGTTAACATTTACGCCGACAAGTGCCATAATTCACGCCCTCTCAAAGGCTTAAAAGGCAAGGCTTGCATCGCCTCTTTGTTTACCTTTTGGCAGTAATTACGGCCTAAATCAATAAAAACCTGCTTTCTTCACCCTTTGTCATGCGAATCTTCATGAAAATGTCATATCGATAGATAAGGAATATAGGGTAAAGTAAGATTGTTATGAAACAAGGCATACCCCATGACTAGCCTGCAAGAAACCAGGGCATCCCTCGCAAAAGACAGTGAGGCGGCAAAGGCGTTTGAAGCCGCCGTGGGCGAGACCAAGCGCAAAATGGCGCATATGCTGGCCGAAAACCGCGACACCATCGCGAATATATTAAGCGTTGATCAAAAACAACTCACCCCCCAAACGTTGGCAACAATAGCCGATTCCTACGTGGAAACGGGAACATTTAAAATCGGCAATACAGAATATGACCATACCCAGTTAATCACTGCCGTTCATACGAAAATCGACGGCATGAGAAATGACCTAGGGGCTCTACCAAGCGAGTTCAAAGAGGCTGCTCAGAAACTCGGATTTAACCTCGATAAAATTGAGGATTTAAAAAAACAAGCGGCAAGCCTTCTCCCAGGCTCGGATACACTGGCGTTACCAGCACAACGCTTAGCAACGGAAGTGAATGCGCAGCAACAGGAAAGCGGCGGGTTCATGGGCATAATTGGCGGCTTTCTAAGCTGGCTCGGTGCGGTGGTAGCCTGGATTTTCAGTGGATTCGACAAAGCGCAAGCACCGGGCTGGCCAGGTGAGTTTATGTGCAAGAAGGCACAGAATCAGGTGGCGGATCGTTTCGGAGCGGGATTGCGGGAAGATATTCAGAGAAATCCATCCTTAAGCGCTGTCATCTCCAGTCCAGACATCAGCCAGATGCAGAAAAAAATCCGCGAAGGAAAAACCGATGGAGCAAAGGTAACCATTGCATCCCTTGCAGAAGAAATAAAAGGCATCAACCCAACAACGACCAACATTGGCGGCATTGCCGTTAACCCCGCAAAAGCAAGAGAAGTGCTCACAGAAGTGATAACGGGTTATGTCCGCAAACCGCTAGATGCTAAAATGAAGGAGCTTAAAGAGCTAGAGCCAAAAGATGAAGCAC
>CAZRJZ010000084.1:0-6608 GCA_964600465.1 uncultured Rickettsiales bacterium | reverse complement strand
CTTTGGGATAGCCTGAGGATTACGCTTTTTTTAAAAACGGGGCATTCCGCATCCCTGCTCTGGTTTGTGGCAATGTTGCACTGGCGCTCCAGCCGGACAGAGGATCGGACGTTGATCGTAAAACCGGTTATCACGACGCAAATACCCCTCCCCGCCATGGGTATCTGGCGTTTTACTGGTGGCTGCGCGACGTGATGGAACCGGATGCGCTCATCCACCTCGGAACGCACGGACACCTGGAATGGCTACCTGGAAAATCCGCCGCGCTTTCAGCGCATTGCTGGCCGGAGATTGCTCTTGGGCCACTACCGGTTATATACCCCTATATCGTCTCTGACCCCGGCGAAGCGGCGCAAGCCAAACGCCGCCTTAGCGCTATTACGCTTGGCCATTTAACGCCTCCTCTGATACCGGTTATGCTGTCACCGGATTTGGCAGAGCTGGAAACCTTGGTCGATGAACACAGCGCCGCCGACGGAATGGATGCACGCCGCATGCGAATGTTGCGTGAAGAAATATTATACCGCGCCCACAAGCTCGGTCTTCCAGGAAACGACGATGCCTCGCTTCTCACCGCCTTAGAAACCCATCTTTGCGATATAAAAGAACAACGCGTGGGAGATGGCCTGCATATCTTTGGCCAAAATGCAGAAAATGAGACACGTAACTTACTGGCTGCGCTGGAGGGAAAATTTATTATGCCTGGCCCCGGCGGATCGCCGGCGCGCGGCAGGCAGGATATTTTTCCCACAGGCCGCAATATGGTAACGCAAGATCCGCGCACCATTCCAACACGGACTGCACACACTATCGGCAAACGCGCCGCGGAAGAATTTATACGCCGCTATGTGCAGGATCATGGACAATGGCCAAAATCCGTGATGCTGGATGTGTGGGGATCCGCCACGCTTAGAAACGGCGGCGATGAAATAGCGCAGGCTTTTTGCCTCATGGGCGTAGAGCCCGTATGGGATGGAACTTCTCAGCGCGTGGATGGTTTTTCCATCATCGGCTCTAGGGAAATGGCGTGGCCCCGCGTAGACGTTTCCCTTAGAATATCCGGCTTATTTCGGGATATGTTTTCTAATCTCCTGACGCTTTTTGACGATGCAGCGCAAGAAGTAGCAATGCTTGAAGGACGCCCTGCGGGTTGGCGCATTTTTGGCAGCGCTCCGGGAGCCTACGGTGCCGGTATTTCAGAATTAATTGATAGCGGCACATGGAAAAAACGTGAAGAATTAGGCGACGCTTACCTGCACGCTTCGCAATTTGCCTATGGCCGTCATGCGGACGGAAATGCAGAACCTGCTGACTTAAAAAACCGTATCCGCAGTACAGACGCATTCATTCACATGCAAGACCAGCGAGAAACAGACGTATTAAGCGGCGCCGATTTTGCCGACATGGAAGGCGGATTCGCCGCAGCGGCGCATTTGCTCGGCGCTGATCCGGCCATGTATCACCTGGATAGTTCGCAGCCGCACGCGTTAAAAGTACGAACGCTGGCGGAAGAAATTTCGCTTACCCTGCAAGCGCGCGCGCTATCGGCAGAATGGATTGAAGGCCAGATGCGTCATGGCTACGCAGGCGCAGCAGCATTTGCCGATGCGGCCGATCAACTTTTTGCCTTCGCCGCCACTACAGATGCTGTAAATCCAATGCAGTTTGAAGCATTGTTCGATGCTTATCTGCATACCGAAACCGTACGCGAATTCATGCAACGAGAAAATCCTTGTGCCATGCAGGCCATGCAGCAACGCTTCCAAGAAGCCATCGAACGCGGATTATGGACCCCTCGCCGCAATAGCGCCCGGGAATTATTGCAATTAAAAGGAGAACTCGCATGACCCTACGCAAGGGCTGGTGCCCAACGCTTACGCGCCCGATGCAAAGCGGCGATGGCTTATTGGTGCGCATCAATATGCACACCCATACATTACCCATAAGCCATGCGCGCGCCATTGCGCATTTATCTGCGCAATATGGCAACGGCGAAATTGATATCACCTCGCGGGGAAACATCCAAATCCGAGGCGTAACAGAGGCCAGTTACCCGCCGCTTCTTGCAGCGCTCGCAGCCTTTGGCATTGAAGAGGCCGGCCGTCCGCCACGCGCAGCGGAACCTGTAACATTACCCGATTTAGGCATCACGTCGGAATGCACAATCACCTTAAGGCTGCTTTTCGGAAGACTGACCGCTCAAGCACTGGAATGGCTTGCAAGCATCGCGGAGGATTATATTACGCTTGGCGCCACACGTACCGTATCTGTTCGGATTGCAGGCAATCCTTCTTCCCCGGAGATGAACACATTGATAGCGCAGGCCGAGAGCATGGGATTTATCACCTGCAGCGCCGATCCACGTCGATATATAGAAGCGTGCCCGGGCGCGCCTGCATGCTCCTCTGCGCAGGCGGATACGCGCAATCTGGCGCTTTCAATTGCAAAAACCCTGCCTGATTTAGAAAAAAGCGTACACGTTTCCGGATGCGTTAAAGGCTGCGCATGCGCCAGGAAAACCGATATTGTCATTACCGCCCACAACAGCGCTTATCACTTAACCTTTAATGGTAAGGCCGATGCTATGCCTGTTTCCCCAGCGCTTTCAGCATCAGAGGTCATCAGGGAGCTTGTTTGCAGAGAAAACGTATGAACACGGCATATCCTTACATACGCAACGGCACCGATATTTACCGCCAGTCTTTTGCGATTATCCGTGAAGAAGCGGATTTAAAAAGGTTCAGCGCAGAGGAGGAGAAAGTAGCGGTACGGCTTATCCATGCCTGCGGCATGGTGGAGCTTGCCAGCGATATTGCATTCTCCCCTGATGTTGTGAATATCAGCAGAGCAGCGCTCGCAGGCGACGCCCCTATTTTATGCGACGCAAATATGGTGGCCAGTGGAATTACGCGCGCGCGCCTGCCTGGCAATAATGAAATTCTCTGCACACTGAGCGATTCCCGCGTGCCGGGACTTGCTAAAACTATCGGCAATACACGCTCAGCCGCCGCCATGGAGCTTTGGGGAGAGAAAATAAAAGGCGCGCTTGTGGTAATTGGTAACGCGCCAACCTCATTGTTTCACTTACTGGAAATGTTTGATAGGGGCTGCCCTCTACCCACCGCAGTGATTGGTATGCCGGTAGGGTTTGTAGGCGCGGCGGAATCTAAAGAAGCCCTCATCACCGATGGCCGTGTACCGTATATCGTGGTACGTGGCCGCAAAGGCGGAAGCGCCATGGCTGTGGCGGCGGTAAATGCCATTGCACGGGAAGAAGAGTTATGAAAAAAGGCTGTCTCTACGGCGTTGGCTTAGGCCCCGGCGACCCCGAATTAATCACGCTTAAAGCGGCGCGTATTTTGCAGCAGGCGCCGGTGATCGCTTATTTCTCCAAAGGCGGCAAACGCGGCCATGCGCACAGTATTGCAGCGCCCATATTAACGCATCCGCATGAAGAAATAGCGCTGATTTACCCCGTTACCACCGAACTTCCCGTGAATGATCCTTTATATGAATCATTCATTAGCACATTTTATGAAGAAACATGCGCAACGCTTGCGGAAAAGCTTCTTTCAGGGCATGACGTGGCAGTTTTATGCGTCGGCGATCCTTTCTTTTACGGCTCATTCATGCATCTTTACCGGCGGCTGTCGGAAAGTTTTTCCTGTCAGGTGATTCCCGGAATTTCCGCTATGTCCGGCTGCTGGACAAACGCACGCGTTCCCATCACCTGGGGAGATGATATTCTTACCGTTATTCCAGGAACCCTGGAAGCGAGTGAACTTACCCAGCGCTTACGCCAGACGGATGCAGCGGTCATTATGAAGCTTGGCAGTAACTTTTCCAAAGTATGTAGCGCCATTGAAGAGGCGGGAATGATGGGTCGCGCTATCTACGTGGAATATGGCACCATGCAGGCAGAACGCATTATGCTTTTAAACGAAAAAACCGGCACGCCTGCGCCGTATTTCTCGCTCATTCTCATTCCTGGAAACGGCAGAAAATTATGAGCGGCTGGCTGCGTATTATCGGCTTAGGGCCGGGTCATGCTTCATGGTTAACTCCGGAAGCCAGCGCCGTGCTGCACGCCGCCACCGATATTGTGGGGTACAGACCTTACGTTGCGGCAGTACCACACTCCGTATCGGCCATACGCCACGCCAGCGATAATGGGGTAGAGCTTGAGCGTGCAAGCGCTGCCCTTGCCATGGCGGAAAAAGGCGCGCGCGTAGCGGTTGTCTCCGGCGGCGATGCAGGCGTATTTGGCATGGCAAGCGCAGTGTTTGAAGCACTGGAAGCAGGATCTCCCGCCTGGCGGAATTTAGACATTGCGGTACTGCCTGGAATAACGGCGCTGCTTGGCGCAGCAGCGCGCTTAGGCGCTCCGCTTGGGCATGATTTCTGCGTCATTTCCCTCTCCGATTATTTAAAGCCATGGCCCGTGATAGAGCGGCGGTTACAAGCGGCAGCGCAAGGAGATTTCGTGCTGGCCATCTATAACCCTGCTTCCAAAACACGGCGGGAACAACTGCAAAAAGCGCTGGAATGCCTACGGCAGCACCGTGCCGCCAAAACAGTGGTGATGCATGCAGAGTCTGTCAGCCGCCCTGAAGAACGGATCACCGTTACCACGCTTGACGCTCTGGAGGTAGAAAATGTACATATGCTGAGCCTGCTCATTATTGGCTCCAGCCATACGCGCCGCATTGCGCGTGAAAATGGAATCCCGTTTGTCTACACTCCAAGATTTTATAAAGAAGTGCCATGAACACGCAGAATCCATTCCATAGCAGCGTGCGCATTAGTAACGCTTTCACTTTCCGGACGTTCAGGCCTTCGGATAAGAATAACCGGAATGCCAAGCGCACGCGCAGCGCTCAGCTTCGCTCCGGTAGCGCTCCCACCAGAGTCTTTGGTAATAAGAACATCGATACTATGGTCGCGCATCAATGCCGCTTCTCCTTCCGGCGTGAATGGTCCGCGCGCAATCAGCCACTGGGCGTCCGGCAGAGGCTTCATCTCCACCGGATCAATAGTACGCACCAGATAGAAATGCTGTGGGCTCCTTACATACGCTGGAATTTCCAGCCTGCCGACGGTCAGAAAAACACGCCTTCTTTTTTGTCCGAGCATCTCCATGGCGGCAGCATGATCATTCACAAAACGCCAATCATCCCCGGCTCCGGCCTGCCAGCCGGGACGTGTCAGGCGGAGCAGCGGTATACCTGTTTCATGCGCCGCTTTGGCGGCATTCCACGGCATAACGCGTGCAAACGGATGCGTGGCATCGACCAATGCGCTCACCCGTTGCTCACGCAACCATTGCGCCAGACCGTCTGCGCCGCCGAAACCGCCAACGCGATGCCTGATCCCCGGCAGCGAGGGATTCTGCGTACGCCCGGCAAGCGAAAAAGTCGCATTAATACCGGCGCACTTTTCTATCAGCGCGGCCAAAGCGCTGGCTTCCGAAGTTCCACCAAGAATGAGCACATGCATGGCTGATTCCATACCATGGTTAACTATTATTGGCATTAATGAAAATGGCATCCATGGATTGAGCCGGCAAGCCTGCGACGCCATTGCTTCCGCCGTGCTGGTAGCAGGCGGCAGGCGGCATTTGCGACTAGCGGAAGGCCTTATTAAGGGAGAAACGCTCCTATGGCCTTCGCCTCCGCATGGCGCAATTCCCGCCTTATTAGCAAAGAAACCACATAACGCATGCGTCCTTGCGTCCGGAGATCCTTTTCATTACGGCATGGGGGCGGTACTGGCCCGATATATTCCGCCTGCCGAAATGCGCGTTATTTCCGCGCCGTCTATTTTTTCCCTCGTGGCGGCGCGTATGGGCTGGGCGCTCCAGCATACGCACTGTATCGGCCTCAACGGCAGACCGGTTGAGAAACTGATTCCGCATCTGCAGCCGGGAGCGCATATAATCGCCCTTTCTGCCGGCGCGTCAACACCGGCGCGGGTGGCAGCGCTATTAAACGCCCGTGGGTTTGGCGATTGCACACTCACGCTTTTTGAGCGCCTCGGCGGCGCGCAGGAACGGATACGCCAAATCGCCGCCGCTGGATTTGCATGGCAAGATATTGACCCTCTTAATTGCTTAAGTATTGAAATTCCATTGGGCGCAGCCATCACCACGCACTGCTTGCCCGTTGCGCCTGGTTTAGCCGACACATGGTTTGAACACGACGGACAAATGACTAAACGGGAAATCCGCGCCCTTACTCTCTCTACCCTCGCGCCACGCCGGGGAGAACTATTATGGGATATTGGACTTGGGGCCGGATCCATTGCCATTGAATGGCTGCTTGCCGCACCGGAAAATCGCGCTATCGGTTTTGAAAAAGATACAGAACGCGCAGCACGCGCAGCACGCAACGCCAAAGCGCTCGGGGCGCCGCAACTGGTGGTGCTGGAAGGTGAAGCGCCGCACGTACTGGAAGGACTGGAACCACCGGACGCCATATTTATCGGCGGCGGCGCGACATATCCGGGCATGCTGGAGGCATGTTGGGAAGCATTGAAACCGGGCGGCAGATTGGTAATCAATGCCATTTCTTTAGAAACGGAAGCCTTGCTGCTTTCCGCGCGCCATACCT